>CADEHD010000101.1 GCA_902827055.1 uncultured Chloroflexota bacterium
TTACGAGGTTGCGCGTCTGGCGTCGTGGCAGCTGGGGCGGCCGCTCCGCATCAGAGCCCTCGAAGCGCGTGCAGACGAACACCTGGACGCCCACCGCGACGAGCAGGTCGGACGCGACGGCGAGCAGACTTGCGACGCGTGGGTCGGCGATCCGGTAGAAGACGAAGCGCCCCTGCTGCTCGCGGTCGACAAGCCCGCAATCCCAGAGACAGGTCAGGTGTGACGAGGCGTTCGGCTGGGAGAGACCCGTCGCCTGCACGACATCGGAGACGCAGCGAGGTCCGTCCCGCAACGACTCGAGCACGCGCAATCGCGAGGGGTCGGCGAGGCCGCGGAAGAGCTTGGCCTTGACCTCGACCGTCCTGTGCGCGACCGCGGCCTGGGTGGTCGCGATTGTGGTCATCTTCGCTCCTCGCGCAGGCACATATCACCAGACGGACATATGATAAGCGAGCGAATAGGCGCGGGCCAGCACCTCTCCGCCGATGCCGCGGCGCTCCTCGTCGGGAGGTGTGTCTGTGTTTCTCGTGCCGATCTTTGTCCTCGCCGGCGTCGCCCTGCTCGCCTGGCTCGTTGCCCAGTGGCCTGCTCACGGCGCGGGTGAGCCCGCCCTCGAGATCGCGCGGCGCCGCCTCGCCTCTGGCGAGATCAGCGACACGCAGTTCCGCGAGATCCAGCAGACGCTCGGCGCGCCGAGCTCCACAGCGGCGCCGCAGCGCGGGTTCATGCTGCTTCTTACGCTGCTGGCAGCGCTGGTCTTCCTGGTGATGAGCGTCTGGATGGTCGCCTGGACCGCACGCGGCGATGACTGGGGCTGGGGCGGCATGGGCGGGATGATGCGAGGTGGCGGCGATGTCTGGGGCTGGGGACAGATGGGCCGGATGATGCGCTGGGACCGCTCACCCGCGGGCGGCACCACGCTCGAGACGGACGCCTCAGAGGTGGCGATTCAGATCCGCGACTTCACCTACACACCGCAGACGGTGAGCGTGAAGGCGGGCGCGCGCGTCACCTGGACGAACGATGACGTCGTTCCTCACACGGCCACGGACCGCAGTGCCGCTTGGGACACAAAGCCGCTGAGCAGGGGGCAGTCATCGACGCAGGCGTTCAGCTCCGTCGGCACGTTCCACTACTACTGCACGCTCCATCCATCGATGACCGGCTCGGTCATCGTCCGGCCGTAGCTCCGGCCCGAGCGATGCGCCGAGCTGCCCGACTGTTGGCAGGACGAACTCGATGCGGAGCCGCATTCCCGTTCGCACGAGCACTAGGGCATTGCCTGTCACGACGTGGACGAACGGGACGGACTAGCTGTCGCGGCAGGATGGAGAGAACCGAGACGCCGGGCGGACAAGGATGAAACCATGCCGCCGCTGACAGCCTCGGTTGGTCACACTCTTGCCGTCGCTCGCCATGCGACGACTCCCGCGCCGCACTCGGCGCGGGTCACCCAGCGTGGCTCGTGTGCAGCCGCAGGTCGTCGTCTGGGAGCTTCTCCCCGCGTCCGAACGACGAGTATTCGGCAGACGTTCTCGTCCCGTCGTGCCTCTCCCGTGCCCGGTAGTGCCCTTTCGTATGGCCGGGGGGCTTGAGGCTGGCGCGGCGTGATCGAGCTTATGGTTGCCTTGATTCCGCAATCGTCGCTCGTCCGAAGCGGCCGGTGGCCCGATGGACACGTGGAACTAGGCCTTCAAGGCGGACCGCCGACCTTCGAATCGAGATCGTGGCGAGAGCGGGGCAAATGAAACGGCGCCGCTCAGGAATCTTCTCGGCAGCGCTCCTTTTCGGCACTTGTCTGGCGTGTGCTGGCGGGCCGGCGACCTGCGTCGATGCGAGCTTCGCCCACGAGGCACAGACCGCGTTCGATGCTGTCGCGAATGGGATTGACTTTGTCCCCGTCATCCCCTGTGGTTATAGCCCCGACCTCGTCATCAGCTCAGTGACCGCCAGCGCATTGCCCGGAACGCCGCCGCCGCGCCGCGTCAGTTTCATTGTTGAACAGAGCGGGGAGCGCCTCTACGTGCTCAGCGAAACGCGAGCGCCCGTCACGTCCTCGGCGATCCCTCAGAGTACGCATCGACTCCGGCTCGTAGTGGAGGACGTGGTCGCTGAGGGGTTCGCGGGGCCATCTGGTAGTGGCGGAGAGACTGCATACCTGCGCTGGCGCACGGCCGACATCACCTACGAACTTGATGCCACTCTCGGGCGCGCGCTGAGCGAAACAGAGACGCAACAAATCGCTGCCGCCCTGATGCGACGCGGGGTGGCTGCGCCCTCGCGGCCCCCGGGCCCGGCCGCGGGTCTCAGCGCCGTTCGGTCTCCCGACAAGATGGGACGATCCGGAGCCGACCGGCGGCCCCGGCCCGCCCGTCGCACGCGCGCAAGGAACGCGCCTCGAGAGTTGCTCACGCCCCTCGTCTAGAACGCCCTCCACTCGCAGGCGTGTTCGGTATTGCGCAGCACGAAATTGCTCATGAACGGCGACTCTGTGAAGTCGATTTCCGCCGTTCCTGCTGCGGCAGCAACGTCGGAACTGACGATCACGGGGACTCCGAAGGCGTCCTGGACGAGGTCGCCATCGTTTCGTCCGCTGAACGCCATCCCGTACTTGAGGCCGCCGCAGGGACAACGGTGATCCACGAAGACGCGCAGACCGTATGCGGAGGCCCCAGCCGGTCCAAGTACGAGGCCAAGTCGCCGCATCGCCCTCTCGGTGATGTCAATCGTCGCCAACTCAGTGCCTCCCGTTCCTACAGCGACTGTACCGCGCAGCACGCAACGCACGAATCGCTCACACCCCGCTCGGTGACAGGCCATCCTCGCTCGCCCGGTAGCATCCGAACGTCTCCGGGCTGGTGTCAAAGTGCGTACGGCGCGACGCCTGAACGGTGCGGCCCAGGCTTGTGAACTGTCTTCCAAGTCCTCGGCCAGAGGGCACGCCGGTCGTCACACACCGCGGGTCTCAGGCCGGGTCGAACCAGCAACGCCCGACCACAGCTCATTCGACAATCAGCCGACCTTCCATGCCGGCCTGTCGATGGCCGGGCACGCTGCAGTAGAAGGTGAACTCACCCGCCTGGCCGGGGACGAACGTGACCTCGGCCGTCTGCCCGGCGTTCGAGGCGACGTGCAGCGCTGCGCTGCCGACGCCCCCGGACATCATTCCGCCTCCCGACATAATTCCGCCGCCCATTGGGTGATTGTCCGAATCCCGAGTCTCGACAGCCGAGACCGGCACCTGCTCGACGGTCCAGTCATGCAGTAGTTTGCCCTTGTTCTGAAGGCGCACGGTGACACGCTGACTGGCGGCGACGCGGATCTCCTTCGGCTGGAAGGCAAGGTCCGTGGCGACCACTGTCACGGCGTCGCCGCCTGGCGAGCCTGCGGCGCCCGGGACCGTGCCTCGGCAACCGACGAGCAGCGCGGAAAGGGCAAGGACTCCGCCGATACCAACCATCGAGATTCTCGACACCTGATACTCCCGCTTCGCCGTGGGACACCGCCTGCGTTCCATATTACTACGCTATGTCGTAATCGCCTGAGTGTGAATCTCCCGGCTGGTACCATCGACGCATGGCACGTCCGCGGAATCCGCTGCAGCCGTTAGGCGAACTCGAGTCGGCCGTCCTTGAAGCGCTGTGGGACGAGGGCGAACTCGCGACCCCGGTGGCCCACGAGCGCGTTGGCGTGCCCCGCGGCCTCTCGTACACCACGATCCTCACTGTGCTCCAACGCCTGACAGCGAAGGGACTCGTCGTGCGGCGGGGCGGCGGACGGAGCCATCTCTACTCGCCTGCCGTGACACGCGAAGCGTTCGCGGAACGTCGCGCTGCATCGTTGGCCGCCGCGCTGGTGGAGCTCGGCGCGTCAGGGGTGGGCGCGTTCCTGGCTGAAGCGGGACGTCTCGACCCCGAAGTCGTGAACGAGCTGCGATCAAAGTTACGAGCGCGGCGGTGAGTCACAGTGCACGTGCGATGCTCGTCGCTGTCGTGCTCGGCGCGCTCATCCTTCCGCTCGCCACGGCGCACACGATCTTCCCGATGGCCCTCCCCCACGAGGAGGTCGAGCACGAAGCCGGAGACCACCTCGATCTGCTGCCATTGCTCGCCCTCACCGTGCTATCGACCCTGCCGCTTGTGGGTCTCGTGCGCGGAGCCGCCCGCTGGCGGAGTGCTCATCGCCGCCTCTGCCTTCTCACACGCGGTGGGGTTCCACTGACGTCCGGAGCCGTCGCCTACGTCCGCCTCCCGGGCGAGCAGGTGGCGCTGTTCACGGCCGGCCTCCTGCATTCAGTTGTGTACGCGACCGTCGGCGCGGAACGCGTCTTGAGGCCGGAGGCGTTCCACGCAGCGCTGCTCCACGAACAGGCGCACGTGCAACATCACGATGTCCAATGGCTGGCGCTGGCCGCGCTCGCTGAGGCCGCCGCATCCTCTATTCCTGGGTCCAGGGATGCCTTCCGGAGCTTGCGGATCGAGACGGAGTGGCTCGCGGACCGCACGGCGCTCGATGCCGGGGTCGGTCGCCACCATCTCTTCGAGGCCATCGTCGGTGCAGCCGGGGGAACCGCGGGAGCCGCCGCCCTCTCCGGTGTCGGCACCACGGAGCGGCTGCGCTGGTTGGCCGACGGTAGAGAGGATTGCCCGGTCGCGGAGCGCAGCATGGTCCCCGTTCTCGCGGGCCTGTCCGCCCCGCCGATGATTGCGCACGCGTTGTTGTGGACAGGCCTCATCTGCGCGATTTGCCTGCAGCACTTTCGCTAGCGCCGCGACGACAGCTTTCCTTCAAAGACTGCCGGGAGGTCCGGTCGTTCGCGCCGGGAAGCAGGGGAGCGTGCCATGACACCGCTGCGAATCGAACTCTTGTGGCTCGAGGGCTGTCCGAGTCACGAGACCGCCGAAACGATGCTGCGGAGGGTCCTCGAGGAGGCGGGAGTCGAGGCCGCGATCGAACGCATTCAAGTCGAGAGCGAGGATGCCGGTATCGCCGTGTGCTTCCCGGGCTCGCCCACGATCCGCGTCAATGGGCAGGACGTAGAGCCGGGCTGGCAGCCGTGTGACGACTGCACGCCCCGTTGCCGCGTGTATTCGACCGCTCTTGGCCTCCAACCGTTGCCCGAGCGTCGCTGGATCTACGACGCCGTGCGTTCCGCGTCGGGTCGGGACGTGAACGTACCCGACCAGCTACTACATGACGTCGTTGTTCGTGTAGGATCGAGCGGTCCCGGCCTCTGTCGGGCTTGACTCGAGGGCCCATGACCGCGACCAGTCCGGCGCTCGGCACTCCTGAACAGCGAAGCATCGCCGTGCGGGTCCGCGTCGCCCTCGCCGGAACCGTGGGAACCATCTCCGGAATCGCGCCGCACGTTCTGCACCATGTGGGGCCACTTGCGGGTGCCGCGATTGTGACCGGTCTCACGGGGACAGCCTTGTTCGGCGCGCTGGGCCTGCTGCTGATGATCCCGTCGCTGTTGCGGCTGAGACGCCGATTCGACACCTGGGCCGCGCCAGGTGTCGCGCTGCTGGTGTTCGCCACGTTGTTCACTGTCTCCACCGTGTGGATCGGCCCCGCGATCCGCGGTGAAGAGCCGACGCCTGGCGCGCACTCACCAGACCACCCGGAGCACGGCACCGCTGACGGGTCGGGCGCCGCGTCACCCTGATTGAGGCTGGCAGACAACACTTGGGCTATTCAGTACAGGAGGACGAGATGGAGAAGGATCCGGTTTGCGGCATGCAGGTCGATCCGAAGACGGCGTTGAGCGCGGTCCACGACGGAAAGACCTACTACTTCTGCAGCGCGGGCTGTCAAACGCAGTTCGAGGCGAACCCGAGTCAGTTCGTGGCCAAATGAGGTTCCAGACGTGGCCGCGGGAGCCACGTTGACCGACCGATCTTCGTTGTGGCGATTCGAGGCGGGGGCGTGGCTCTTTCTCCGCCTCGTGCTGGGCGTGGCGTGGGTGCGCGCCGGCTGGGAGAAGCTCGGGGAACCGGGCTGGACAGGGGCGCCACAGGGTAAGGCGATTGCCGGGTTCCTTCAGGGTGCGATCGCGAAGTCGACCGAAGGGCCGCATCCCGAGGTGCCCCACTGGTACCACACGCTCGTGCAGGACCTGTTTCTGCCGAATGCGACGGTGCTGGGGCCGCTCGTCACCTACGGCGAAATCCTCGTGGGTATCGCGCTGATTATTGGGCTGGCAACGCGCTTCGCAGCCCTGGCGGGGCTCACGATGAACCTCGCCTTCCTCTGGGCGGGGACGACGTCGACCAATCCACCGATGCTGCTTCTCGGGCTAGCGCTCGTGTTCTTTGGGCATCACGCGGGGCGCTTCGGCGTCGACGGGCGGGCGATTCCCTGGGTGAGCGCACGGCTGCCAGCGCAGTTGACGCGCCTCGGAAGCGAGGTGCTCTTCGTGCTCGCGGTCGCCGCGGGCTCGGGGCTCGCGCTTGCGGCTGCGGACGCCGAGACGTGGGCGGCGATGGCAGCGCTGGCGTTGATCGTCACCGTCGGAGCGACGTGGCGCCACAACCCGGAATAGGAACGTCCGCACCGTGTCGGGCCGTGTCGACCTCGAGGGACAGGACGATAGGAGGACGCAACCGTGGGGGGCCCTGAGCTAGCGGTCACGGTCGGCGGCGTACTGCTCGCCCTCATGCTCGCGTGGTACTTCTTCGGGCCGAAGGAAGGACAGCGCGCCGAGCTGAAGCGCGGCGTCCAGGAGATAGAAGTCACGATCAAGGGCGGCTATTCACCTGACCTGATCCGCGTCACCGAAGGCGTCCCCGTCCGCCTGATCTTCGACCGGCAGGAGAACAGCGACTGCACATCGCGCGTCGTCTTTCCCGACCTCGGCGTGAGCCGGTCTCTCGCCGCCTTCGCGAAGACCACGCTCGAGTTCACACCGGACCGGGCGGGCGAGTTCGGATTCGCGTGTGGGATGAACATGATCCACGGCACGCTGCTGGTCGAGACGCCCGACGCGGTCACGCCAGTAGTCACTGAGCCAGCCGCTGCCGCGACCACTACTGGCGATTCCCAGGCACACATGCACGGCGAGTTTCAGCACGAAGTGGCGGCCGCCGTCGGCGTCGGCCCTCGGCATGCGGTGAATGAGCCCACCCAGGCGGAGTTCGCAATCCTCGGTGGCGGCGTGAACTGCCCGACGTGCGTTCGCACCATCGAGCGCCGAGTGGGCGAGCTCCCCGGCATCGACGCCGTTCGCGTCAATTTCGTCGCCGAGCGCGTCACCGTGGACTACCTCCCCGCTGCCGTCAGCCTTGATGCGATCGAGGGTGCGATCACCGCCACCGGGTATCGCGTCGAGCGGCGTGTCGCGCCGGGGACGGATCGCACGGAAGACGCCGAAGCGGCCGCTCGCCGCGCGGAGGTGCAGGACCTGACG
>CADEHD010000102.1:0-6214 GCA_902827055.1 uncultured Chloroflexota bacterium
TGGCGACCCCGGTCCCGGGCGACGAGGACGTGCTCGTCCGCGTGCGCGCGACGTCGGTGAACTTCGGCGACACGCTGGTCCGCAACTTCCGGTCGATCTCGCCGCGCAGGTTCCACATGCCGCTCCTCTTCTGGCTGATCGGGCGTGCGAGCTTCGGCCTGCTGCGACCTCGGGTCACGATCCTCGGGAGCGAGTTCGCCGGCGACATCGAGGCGATCGGGCGCCGCGTGACGCGATTCGCGGTCGGCGACCGGGTGTTCGGATACCGGGGCAGCAGCATGGGGGCATACGCCGAGTACCTGCGCGTGCCGGAGTCGGCGGTGATGGCGCCCATGCCGGCGAACCTCACCTATGAGGAAGCGGCATCGATGCCCTACGGCGCCCTCATGGCGCTCGGCCTCCTGCGCAAGCTGCGGTTGCGCCCCGGGCGGAGGCTCCTCGTGATCGGTGCGTCCGGGGGCATGGGGCAGGCGATGGTGCAGATCGCGACCACGCACTTCGGTGCGCACGTGACGGGCGTCACCGGCCCCTCGAGCGTCGATTCGGTCCGCGCGCTCGGCGTCGCGCAGGTCATCGACTACACCCGCGAGGACTTCGTGGCGCGCGGCGAGATCTACGACGTGATCGTCGACGTCCTCGGCAAGTACTCGTTCGAGCGCTGCCGGCGTGTGCTCGCGCCGGACGGCCGGATGGTGTTCGCGAGCTTCAAGATGCCGCAGCTACTCCAGATGCTGTGGACACGGCTCCGGGGCGGCCAGAGGGTCATCTGCACGCTGATGACGGAGACGCCCGAGGACCTGCGCTTCGTCAAGCAGCTGATCGAGGACGGCAAGCTCCGCCCCGCTGTCGACCGCACCTTCCCGCTCGAGCAGGCAGCGGCGGCGCACCGCTACGCGGAGAGCCCGGAGAAGCGGGCGAGCGTCGTCATCTCGGTGCCCTGAACCGTCGAAGCCTCGAACGGGGTCACTTCGACTTCCTGACCATGCGGTAGGCGTTGAGCCCGAGGTAGACGTCGGTGCCTTCGATCTGCTGATTGCCCCGCGTCGAGGCGACGATGCGCGTCTTCTTGCTCGAGGACAGCCCCTCGTCGCCATCGAGCGGGAAGCGCACGACGACCTCGTTGCCCTCAACGCTGATCGAGACAGGCACGCGCGACCTCCCCGGTTGTCGTGGACCCTGAACACGCCTCGTGACGATGGCAGTCTGCCCCCCGGCGCCCTCGTGCGCCAGCGACCCGCCCGAGGGCGCCCGCGCCGCACCTCGCGAGCCACCTCGCGACTAGCGCGCGGCCCCACTGCGTGGCGTGCTGATCAGCGGGCGGGGCGGCGCGGGTGCCATGATGAAGAACACCGACCCCGCCGCTGCCAGCGCCGCCAGGATGTCGAATCCGATCCGGTAGCTCCCGGTCTGGTCGTACACGTACCCCGCGATGACAGGCCCGAGGATGGTCCCGATGATGATCACCATGTTCGAGACGCCCATGATCGTCGCGAACGACTCGCTCCCGAAGTAGTCGGCGCGCAGCGCGGCCATCTGCGGCCCGCGGAGGCCCCACGCCAACCCGTGCACCACGGCGGCCACGAGGATGAGCGGTGTGCTCGTGACGTGCGCGAACATGGTGATCGCCCCGGCGTGCGCGAACATGCACCCCACGGCCAGCCAGCGCTTGCTGAACCGGTCGCCGAACGGCCCCCCGAGCAGGGTCCCGACGAGGAACATCATCGGCAGCACCAGCGCGATCGTCGAAGCGAACCCCAGCGAGTGCCCCAGCCCTTCCTTGAGGTGCGAGATGAGGTGCACGTTCAGCGCCGACACCACGAACAGCGCCGAGGTGTGCCCCAGCCCCACGAGCCAGAACGCCCGCGTGCGCAGAGCCTCCCGCAGGGTGAAGTCACGCGTGCCGGGGGGCCCGGCATGCCGGCTGCGTGGTGCGTCCGCACGGCGCTGACTCGGATCCTCGCCGTCCGGAAAGAGCCCCATGTCCGAGGGCCGCTCGCGGAGCAGCTGCGCCAGCGGCAGCCCTACCGCGAGGATGATCGCCGCCGAGATCAGCGTGGTGTTGCGCCAGCCGAACGCCTCGATGCTGGCGACGGTGAGGCGCACCAGCATTCCCCCGATGGCGCCACCGGCCGCGGTCAGCGCCAGCGCGGTCGCGCGCCGCCGCTCGAACCACTGCACGGCGACGGACGTCAGCGTGAGGTACCCGCTCAGGCTCATGCCGATCGCCATGAACAGGAACACGGCGAGGAACTGCCCCAGCGTCTGGATATAGCCGAACGCCACGAACCCCGCCGCGAAGATGACCAGCCCCACCTGGGCGAGGCGACGCGCCCCGTAGCGGTTGTACAGCCACCCCTGCACGGGGCCGGTCACCCCGGCCTCCATCTCGCGCAGCGAGGCGGCAACGGAGAGCGAGGTGGCGCTCCACCCGAACTCCCCGCGGAGGACGGCCACGTACGCGCCAAACGCCTGCCCGAGGAGCGCGCCGGTGATCAGCTGGATCCCGGCGGCCGCCGCGACGATCCACCAGCCGTAGAACACTCGCGCGCCGCCCACTCCCCCGGTGGCGCCGGGTAGCGCGCCGCTGGCGGCGGATGGTTCATCGAGGGGGCGTTGGTCGGGGAGCGCCATGAAGCTCAGAGTGTACGCCTCGACACCACGAGGGCCACGCGCCAGTTGGCGAGACCGCCCCCGGCCCGCACACTGGTAGGGCTGACCCGTGAAGGAGTCCTACCCCGGCATGCTGACCCTCGTCGATATCGGTATCCAGTTCGGTGCACAGTCGCTCTTCCAGGGGGTGAACTGGCAACTCTCGCCGCGCGGTCACTACGGGCTGGTGGGGGCCAACGGCGCCGGGAAGTCCACGCTCCTCAAGATCATGAGCGGCGAGCTGCCACCCGACCGCGGCAGCGTCAGCCGCATCGGCGGGCTGCGCATCGGCACGCTCGGGCAGGACCACTTCCGCCTCGACGACGCGATGGCGATCGATGTCGTGCTCATGGGCCGCGAGGCGCTGTGGGCCGCGCGCGAGGAGCAGCGCCGCCTCCTCGCCATCCCCGCACCCGATGCGCACACGGGCGAGCGCCTGGGCGAGCTGGAGTCGGAGATCGAGTCGCTCCAGGGCTACAGCGCGGACGCCGAGGCGGCCGCCCTGCTCTCCGGCCTCGGGCTGGACGACACGCAGCACGCACGACGCATGAGCGAGCTCTCAGGTGGCTTCCGTCTCCGCGTGCTCCTCGCGCAGGTGCTCTTCTCCAAGCCGGACGTGCTCCTCCTCGACGAGCCGACGAACCACCTCGACCTCGCCTCCATCCGCTGGCTGGAGGGCTATCTGCGCGCCTTGCCGGGCGCCTTCGTGGTGATCTCGCACGACCGCCACTTCCTGAACGCGGTCTGCACCTCGATGGCGGACCTCGACTACGCCGAGCTCCGCCAGTACACCGGCGACTACGACGCGTTCGAGGCCGCGAAGGTCCTCGCCACGGCCCAGCGCGACGCCGATATCGCCCGCGCGGAGGCGAAGATCGAGGACCTGCAGGAGTTCGTCGACCGCTTCCGCGCCAAGGCGACGAAGGCGCGCCAGGCGTCTGCCCGCAAGAAGCAGGTGGAGAAGATCGAGATCCCGGACGTGAAGCGCTCGTCGCGACGCGCCCCGGCCTTCGCCTTCGGCATCGTGCGCCCCTCGGGGCGAGAGGTGCTGCGCGTCGAGGGGATATCGAAGCGCTTCGGGGACCGCGAGGTGCTCCGTGACGTCTCGTTCACGGTCGAGCGCGGCGAGCGAGTCGCGGTCGTGGGCCCCAACGGCATCGGCAAGTCGACGCTCCTCAAGATCATCGTCGGCTCCCTCGAGGCAGACGCCGGCACGACCACGCTCGGTCACGAGGCCCACGTCGGCTATTTCGCGCAGGACCACGCCGAGGTGCTCTCTGGCGATCGCAGCGCATTCCAGTGGCTCGGCGCCGCTGGCGGCACAGGCGAGCTCGCGGCGATCCGCGGCATGCTCGGGCGGGTGCTGCTCGGAGGCGACGCCTCCGAGAAGCGGGTGTCCGACCTCTCGGGTGGGGAGGCGACGCGGCTCATCCTCGGCGCGCTGATGCTCCGCCGGCCGAACCTGCTGATCCTCGACGAGCCGACGAACCACCTCGACCTGGAGTCGCGCGAGGCGCTGATGGAGGCGCTGCAGACCTACCCCGGCACTCTGCTCTTCGTCAGCCACGACCGCCACTTCGTGAGCGCGGTCGGGACGCGGGTCCTCGGCCTCACGGCCGCGGGAATCGAGGACTTCCATGGCTCGTACGAGGAGTACCTCGCGAAGGAAGGCGAGGACTACCTCGCCCTCACCAGCGCCTCGCGGCGCGCGCCCGCTACCGCTGCGGTGGCAGCGTCGCCGGCATCGGGCGGCGTGGCGGTCCCCACGGCCGTGGCACCCGTGAGCGCGGCCGCGACTCTCGCGCCGACCCGTTCGAACGCCCAGGACTACGCCGAGCGCAAGGACCGCCGCGCCACGGAGGCCCGGCTCCGTCGCGAAATCGAACGTCTCGAGGCGCGCATCGCCGACCTGGAGCGCGCCGTGGCGGATGCGGACGTCGCGCTGGCAGACCCGACCTATTACCAGCGGGTCGAGCGCTCGCAACTCGAGCGCGATGTGCAGCGGCAGCGTGACCTGCGGTCGCAGCTCGACGCGGCCCTCGCGACCTGGGAGGCGACAACGACTGAATTCGAGGCGCTGACCGCGGTCTAGCCAGCGCCCGGAGCACCTCGCGAGTTGGCCGATACGCGCACGTCATCGCGCACGTCATCGCGGGCCACGAAACGGCTGAGCCGGGGCATCGATTCATGGACGCTCACCGCTGGCATCGATAGGATGCCCACGAGATTGGAGCGCGCGCGCTGCTGCGCGTCCTCCACTGGCGCGGGGCCCCTCGGGAGGTCAACAGGTGGCGTTCGTCATCACCCAACCCTGCATCGACACCACGGACCAGTCCTGCGTCGAGGTCTGTCCCGTCGACTGCATCCACTTCGAGTCCGGCGCCGACCGCATGCTCTACATCAACCCGGCGGAGTGCATCGACTGCGGTGCCTGCCAGCCGGCATGCCCGGTCAGCGCGATCTTCCCCGACGCCGAGGTGCCCGCCGCGATGCAGGCCTTCACCGCCATCAACGCCCAGTGGTACTCGGACCCGGGCGGCGCCCGCTCCGAGGTCCAGAAGCTCGCGGGCGGCGCCGCCCCCGCCGCCCCCGCAGCCCCTGCAGCCGCACCCGCCGCCGCCGATGCTGGTGCCGAGGGCGGAGCGGCCCCCGCAGTCGCCGCTGCCGCAGCTCCGGCCGCCGCCCCGCGCGCGAAGGCCGCTCCGCAGGCCATCGCGGCCCAGATCGCCGCGCCGCCCCTCCCCCTGCCGACCGCAGGGCAGCCGCCCCACCTGTCACCGATCTCGTTGCTCGGCCTCATCGGGATCGCGGCGGTGTTCTTTGTCGCCGTGGTCCTGGTACCCGGCCCCACGCTGATCGAGTACGAGCCGATCCACTTCAAGCTCGGGGCGACGGTCCTCGCCGCCCTGCCGCTGATGCTGCCCTTCCTCATCCTGTTCCTGCGCGGCGAGTGGCGCGCGATGGCCTCGTTCGCCTCGAAGGGGGTCCGGCGCACCAACACGTGGCGCCACGTCCCCACCGAATGGCGCCGCTCCGAGGAGATGCGCAAGTTCAGCCTCGAGAAGGCCGTGCAGCGCATCGCCCGCGACCGTTACGGGTTCCCCTCGCAGGAGCACCCGGAGTTCCGCACGCACGTCAACCTCCCGAGCCCGGCCATGGCGCTCGAGTTCAGCGGCGAGAAGGTCTACCCCGACATCGTGGTCGTCAGTGGGCCCGGCAATAAGCCAGCCATGGTCGTCCAGGTCGAGACCCGCGAGACGCTCACCCGCGAGCAGGCGATGTACGTCTGGTCCCGCCTCGAGAACGAGCAGGCACCCCTGGATGTCTACGTCCCGGCGGGCCTCGCCGCCCGCGCCAAGGACTACGCCCGCGCCGCCGGCATCAAGCACGTCCGATTCCGGACGTGGCGCTGGCAGCCGTTCGGCATGATCGTCCGCGAGGTCTGACCGCGCGCCAGCCGAGCACCTGACCCTGGCCTGACGCGTTCTCACCGCAGCCCCTGTCTCAGGGGCTGCTTCGCATCGAGTCAGGGGACTCCCTTACTGGCCTCGTTCCGCCCTCCCCC
>CADEHD010000102.1:6224-7343 GCA_902827055.1 uncultured Chloroflexota bacterium
CTGACCATCCGCACGAAGCTCCTTGGGGGCTTCGGCATCGTCCTTGTCCTGCTGGCCGCCCTGGCCTACACCGGATACACCCGGCTGCAGGCCATTGCCCACGACTCGGACACGATGTTCCAGAGTGGCACGCTGGGCATCTACCACTCGCAGGAGACGAACCAGCACGTCATCGCGTCTGCCCGCGACGAGCACGCGGCGTCACTCGCCGCGCCGGGGCCTGAGCGCACTCGCCACATCGAGAGCGCACGAATGAACCTCGACGAGGCCGACGAGCACCTGAAGGAGTACGAGGCCACCTACCTCAACGACGCGGACCGTGAACAATGGGAGGCCGTCGTCGCGAAGATCCACGTCGTCCAGGAGGGACGGCGCCTCGTGCTCGACCACCTCGCCGCCGGCGACGACGCCGCCGCGCTCGCCACGAGTGAGCAGCTGGCCACGGCCATCGACGAGGCCAACCACGCGCTCACCGAGACTGCCGACTTCAACCTCGAACTGACGGAGGGACTCAAGGAACACGCCGACCGTACCGCGCTCAACGCGGAGCGGCTGGTCCTGGCAATTTCCGGTATCGCCACGCTGGTCGGCGTTGCGGTCGCACTCTGGATCTCTCGTGCCATCTCCACGGGCATCAACAAGATGAAGCGCGCCGCCGAGGGCATCGCCCAGGGCAACCTGGTCCAGGACGTCCGCCTGACCTCGCGCGACGAGCTGGGCGAGATGTCCCGCGCCTTCGAGCGCATGGTCGCCTTCCTCTCCGGCGCCATCTCCGAGGTCCGCCAGACGGCGGAGAACCTCGAGGTCCAGAAGGCACAGCTCTCGGCCGTCGCTTCGGAGGCCGAGGACGCCACGGAAGCGGTCGCCCGCGGCGCCGACGAGGTGGCGAAGGCCGCCACGGAGGTCGCCAAGACGTCCACCCAGCTCGCCGATGGCGCCACGCAGCAGTCTGCCGGTGTCCAGAACGTCAACCGCTCGGTGGACGAGCTCAGCTCGACCATCGGCCAGGTCGCGGCCGGCGCCGCCGAGCAGGCCACGTCGATCCGCGACGTGACCTCGGCGTCCGAAGAGGTCGCGGGCGCGGCCCGTGAGGTCTCCGCACGTGCCGAAGAGGCCGAG
>CADEHD010000103.1:0-4993 GCA_902827055.1 uncultured Chloroflexota bacterium
CACTCGAAATCCGTGCTCAGTCCCGCCGGCCTGCTGCAGAACTCGTAGCTCACGGCGCCGGAGCTCTCGGTCCAGCCCAGCGAGGCGTTCCCATCCGTGCCCAGCCGGAAGACCTCGAGGCTGGGCGCCACGCCGGGCACCGCGCCAGACTGCCCCACGACGAAGACCGCCTGCGCGCTAGTGCGGTGGCCAAATCGGTCGGAGGCCGTTGCCCGCAGCGTGATCGACTCTCCAGTGCTCGTCGGCGCGGCGAAGCGCGCGGTCGCCCCTTCCGTAATCAACGTCACCGGCGCACCTGCGAGCTGCAGCCACTCGTAGGTCAGAGTCCCACCCTCGGGGTCCGTCCCACTCGCCGTCGCGATGACCACCGAGCCCGCCTCGACGGCACCCCCGCCGGCGATCGAGATCGTGGGGGCCCGGTCGACACCGTAGAGCGACTGCACGCGGTCGCGCTCGATCGCGCTCGGAACCACCTTGCACATCGCCAGCGCGCTCGGGTCGAACGAGGGGTACATCAGGTCTGCGCGGTCGTCGCTGTGCCCGAAGCCGAGCAGGTGGCCCAGCTCGTGCACGATCGTCGACTCCAGGCAGACCCGGGGGACGCGCGCGAGCGCCGGATCCAGCACGATGTCCGCCTCGCGGATCTCCCGTACGCCCCCGACCAGCGGGAGCGTCGAGCGCGTCACCGCCGCCTGGGACCCGGAGAGCGCGCGCCGCGAGTCGTCCCAGCCGATCTCGTTGCGCAGGTTGTTGAACACCCAGAAGTCGATGCCAGAGCAGTCGCCGGTGTAGCTCACGCCGCCCGCGAACTCCTGCGCGTTCCAGTTCGCAGCTGCGGAGGCCACGACGGCCCGGAACTCCTCGGCAGTCACGCCGCTCGGGCGCGAGCCCTGCGCGGTGCACACCGCCACCGGCAGCGCGCCGGAGCGCCATCGGGCGGGTGGCCCGCCGCAGTCCGAGGCGCTGCCGGGGCCGTCACAGTCCGTGAGGTACTTCACGAGGGGCTGGAACACCTCGTCGCCGAGCAGGCGCGCGAACACGCCGGTCCGCGAGGGGGCGCCGGCGTCGTAGCGCACCGGGCCGTGAACAGGGAGCGTCGGTCCGTCGGCGCGCGCCACCTTCCCCCCGGCGAGGAGTCCGACCGCCAGGAACGAAACTGTGAGCAGCGCGATCAGGGCAGCCCACCGCGAGGGCGGGACACGGAGCATCCGGGCTCGGTTGATGGCAGCCTCCTGCGCCCTGCCCGCGCGCCTCATGCGCTGGGCACCTGACCACGACCTATCCTAGCGAGCACCGACTTTGACCGCTTCCCCCGCTGGCACTCGCTCGAGAGGAACCGCCGATGCCGCCAGGCCTCACCTCCGCCGTCATCGAGGAACGAATCCGCGCCTACGAGTCGTTCGGCATCCACCGCACGGGGTGGACCGGCGACGACGCCTCGGCGACCTGGATGCGCGACATCCTCCACGGCGCCGGCGCGAAGCCGGAGCTCGAGCGATTCATGTTCCCGCTGCTCGAGTACCGCCGGACCCGCCTCATCACCCCCGACGGCCAGATCGAGGGCGTCCCGCTCCACGATGCCGGGTTCAGCCCACCGGGCGGCATCCGCGGCGAGCTCGTCGAACTGGGCACGGGCGATCCGTTCGGCAACATCGTGGTCTCCACCGAGAACGACCCGGCGTGTTCCCAGCAGCGCATCGGCCGCTCGATTGAGGACCTCGAAGAAGCTGGCGCGGTCGGTCTCGTGATCGTGACGGCCGATCCGAAGCGAGCTGTTACGGTCTTGAACGCCACGAATCTGATTGCACCGCGCGCCCTCCCCGTGCTGCAGATCGGCGCCCGCGAAGCGCGCTCGCTGGCCAGTGCCATGCTCATGCACGCCGAGGTCACGCTGGAGGTCGACGGCGACCGCCTCCAGTCGCGCGCCCGCAACGTCGTGGCATCCCTCCCGGGCACCGAGCCGGACCTTGCGCCCCTCGGGGTGATGACACCGCGCTCGGGGTGGTTCACCTGCGCTGCCGAGCGGGGTGGCGGGATCGCGATCCTGCTCGCCCTCGCCGAGGAGTTCGCGCGCCGCCCCCATCGCCGCACCATCGAGTTCGTCGCCTCGTCGGGGCACGAGCTCAACCACTACGGCCTCGAGTCCTACCTGCGCAGCCGCGCTGGCATCGAGCGGCGCGCGCACGCCTGGTTGCACCTCGGCGCCAACATTGGCACCTCGACGGGACCAACTCGCATCGAGACCACCGACGACGCGCTCCTCGCCCAGGGGACGGCTCAGTTCGAGTCCGCCGGGGTCCGTTTCGAGGTCACGGAGGCGCGGGGCGGCGAGGCGCAGAACATCGCGAAGGGCGGCGGCCGCTACCTCTCGGTGCGCGGCGTCAACCAGTACTTCCATTCACCCAACGACACCTTCGAGGTTGCGTGCGACGCCGAGCAGGTCGCAGCGGCGGGCCGCGCCTGCCTCGCGATCCTCGAAGCGTGGGATGCCGAGACGGGCCCGCCGCTGCCCAGCCAGTCGCACGAGACGCGCTCGCAGGCCTGAGGCGCGGCGTGAGACTCATCGTCCCGGTCGCCTGGGCCTGCTGGGCCATCCTCCTCGGCGCGCTCCTGGTGCTGGCCGCCCTCGATGCGCGAACCGGGCGCACCCCGGAGGTCGGGGCGGGCGCGGGCGTCGCTGCCCTCGGGGCCGGGTTCGCACTGCTGATCGGCGTCGGCGCGCTGTTGTACTGGTTCGCGTCACGGCAGTCGACGGCGGGCGTGGTCGGCGTGGCCGTCGTCCTCGGCTGGTCCACGATCGTCCTGGTCGCGGGCCCAGTGCAGGGTGCGTTCGAGAGCTGGCAGTACGACCGCGACCAGGCGCGGGTGGGCGACTTCCTCGTGCCCGCGCTCCAACCCATGGCAGGCGCGATCGAAGCTCGTGACTGCGCGACGCTGACCAGCCTGCTCGCGGGACAGCCCGCTCCCGCCGGAGAAGATCGAGCCGGACACGACCTCCTGGCCTACGCCGTGCTCGCCGTGCGTGACCGCGAGGGGGACCCCGCCTGCGTGCGCGCGATCCTCGAGTCCGGCGCGTCTCCCGATGCGACGCGCATGCCGGGCGGCTCGGACCTCCTCAACTACCTCATCATCGATGGGAGGCCACCGGCGCGGGAGACATTGCTCCTCCTGCTCGCGCACGGAGCCGACCCCAACGCGCTCGATCCGAGTACGGGCGCCGCGCCGCTGCGCAGCGCCGGCGCCAGCCTCGAGGTGGTGCGCGCGCTGGTCGAGGCGGGCGCGGACGTGGACTACGTGCCCCCCTCGGGCACCCCGGCGCTGCTCGGCTTCGTGGCACAGCAGCACTGGGAGGCGGCGGTATACCTCGTCGAGGAGGGCGCAGACATCGAGTGGTCCCGCGACGGGCTGTCTCTCGACTACTACCTCAGGAGTTGGAAGGACGGCGTCTACGGCGCACAACCGGAGGGGTGGGACGAGCTACGCGAAGCGCTAGCCGTTCGAGGCAAGACCATCCCCCGCTGACGGCCAGTCCACCCGCGGATGGGATGGCCCCGACCTGCTCGTTCGTCACGGCTGCGCGTAGACCATGATGGAGCGCCCCTCGATCTCCCCGGACTCGAGGGCGCGCACGCCCTCGTTGATGTGGTCGAGGCCGTCGTAGCGCTTCGAGATCATGGACTCGAGCGGTAGCTTCCCCTGGCGGTACCACTCGATGTACTGGGGCATCACCTGCGCCGGGCGCGCGGAGCCACCCATCGAGCCGATCAGCGAGCGCTCGCCCATCGGGAACAGGCGCGCGGGGATCTCGATGGGTCCCTGTCCAATCCCGACGCTGACGGCAGTTCCCCCGCGCCGCACACCGAGCACGCCCGGCTTCAGCACCTCGATGATCTGCGCGGTCACACGGGGCACGCCGATGCCGTCGAAGGAGAAGTCCACGCCGCCGCCCGTGAGCTCCTTGATCGCCTCCACCGGGTCCGTGTCGGAGGCGTTCACGACGTGCGTGGCGCCCATTTCCTTCGCGTAGCCCAGCTTCGCCTCCTGTAGGTCCACGGCGATGATCGGGTACGCACCGGCGATCTTCGCCCCCGCGAGGATGTTGACCCCCACCCCTCCGACGCCAAACACGGCCACGGACTGCCCCTCGCGCACCTGCGCCGAGTGCAGCACGGCCCCGACGCCGGTGATGACGGCGCATCCGACGATCGCCGTCACGTCGGTGGGCACGTCCGAGGGCAGCGGTACGACCATCTGCTCGTGCAGGAGCGCGTGCTCCGCCCAGGTGTAGACGCCGTTCTCGAACGCACCGCCTCGATGTGCGTAGGCGGTCCGAGGCGCGCTCGTCAGGTGGTCGGGCAGGTCCCGAGGCACGAACGGGATCATCACCCGGTCACCCTCGCGCACGTGCGTTACCGCGCTACCCGCCGCAACGACGACGCCCGTCGCCTCGTGCCCGAGCAGCGCCGGTCGCGGGTGGCGCGGGTTGTGGATCTGGTGCAGCTGCGAATGGCAGATCCCCGAGGCGTACAGCTTCACGAGGACTTCCTCGGGCCCCGGGTCAGCCAGCATGATCTCGTCGAGGGCCAGCGGCTGCCCGTACTCGACCATCACCGCGGCCCGTGTCGTCGTCGGCATCACATCCCCCTCGGCCAGTCTGGTGGCCGCAGGATACGACGCTCAGCGACCGTTCGAGGACGGCGCGTCCGGATCGAACAGCCCCTCGATGGTCGACTCGAACACCCGGGCGATCCGGAACGCCAGCGGCAGGCTCGGGTCATACCGCCCGGTCTCGATGGCATTCACCGTTTGCCGGGAGACCTCCAGGCGCTCGGCGAGGTCGTGCTGCGTCCACCCGCGCTCGGCCCGCAGAGCGCGCAGCCGGTTCTTCATCGATACCGCCACGCCGCGATCGCGTATCCGACCGCCCACGACAGCAGCATCACCGCCATCAGCTCCTGCGCCCGGAGCACGGACCCGCTCACGAGCCCGAGTC
>CADEHD010000103.1:5003-7337 GCA_902827055.1 uncultured Chloroflexota bacterium
GCCCACCCCGCCGGCACAAGCGGCGCCAGCACCGCAGCGGTACCAGCCGGCCCCGGAACCAGCCGCGCCACGGTGTCGCCGACCACCGTGAAGAAGGACCACAGGAACATCGCGACGAAGAAGACGCGACCGTACGGGTTCCTCCAGAATGCGCCACACTCGCCCATCCAGCTCGCCAGTCCGCGCATCGCGCGCTCCCTTCGTCTGCCGTTGGCCTGCTGTCGGCCGAGACGAGTGTAAAGCATCCTTGTCATCGATGCAGCCCTTGTCGGTTCTCTCGGGCCATCGCACGAACCCGGGGCGTCCCCCGAGGCCTAGAATCCCCCGCGCCACCCGGACCGCCGGCACTGCTCGAGGAGGGACCACCCGATGTCCACCGTCCAGACCATTCGAGGCCCGATCGACAGCGCCGACCTCGGGCGGACGCTCTCGCACGAGCACCTCACGGGCGGCGCCGCGGCCATGGAGCGCGTCATGCCGCCGATCTACGACCTGGACGAGTCGGTTCGACGGAGCGTCGAGGCGCTGCGTCGCGCGAAGGCGGCCGGCGTTGACTCGATGATCGACCTCACCCCGGTCGACCTCGGGCGGCAGGCCCCACTCTTCCAGCGCGTCGCCGAGGCGGACACGGGGGTGCACATCGTCTGCGCCACCGGCGTCTACCGCTGGGTGCCGTTCACCCTGTTCCGACGCGACATCGACGAGGTGGCGAGCATCTTCCTCCACGACATCGAGCGCGGCATCGACGGCACGAGCATCCGGGCCGGCATCATCAAGCTCGCGTGGGACTTCGAGTACGGGCTGACCGCGGAGGGGCCCGCGGGCGAGGGCATGCCGCGCGCCGGCCTCGAGCGGACCGCCCGGGCGGCGGCGCGCGCCGCGAAGGCCGGCGGCGTCCCGATCTCCTGCCACACCAACGCCTCGATGGAGCTCGGCCTCCCACTTATGGCCATCTTCGAGGACGAGGGCGTGGACCCCGCGATGGTGACCATCGGCCACACCAACGACTCCCACAACTTCGACTACATCCGCGGCATCGCCGAGCGCGGCTTCAACATCGGACTCGACCGTTTCGGCATCGCACGCGGCGAGGAGGAGATGGCGCGCCGCTCGCAGATCGCGCTCGACCTCGTGAGGGCGGGCTACGCCGCGCAGACCTCGCTGGGCCACGACGCGTCCCCGTACTACCGGTTCACCTCGAACGTCCCCGAGAACCCCGACTGCTGGACGCCCGTCAGCACCATCGAGGTCCCGTGGCTGCTCGCGCACGGCGCGACGCAAGCCGACGTCGATGCCATGCAGATCACGAGTATCCGCCGCACCTTCGAGGCGGCCGCACGCGCAAGGGGAATGTGACCGCGAGAATCGCGGGATTACTGAGCGCGTTCGAACCGAATCGATGTGATGGTGCCACGCCAGTAGGGCTTCGGCCCCTCCGGCAGCAACCACGCCACCTCGCCGCGAGTCGGGATGAGCACGCCGTCGCGGCGCTCGTAGTCGAACCAACGCCCCGCCCACGGCGTCTGGATGACCTCTCCGCCGACCGTCCGCCCGCGCGCCTCGCTGCGCACGGTGTCCACGAGCCCGTCCGGCCCGAACGAGAAGGTCAGCGCCACCGTCACCAGCCCATCCGTCAACTCGGCCCGCGCCGACAGCGCATCGATCGCTGTCCAGCGCAGGCGTTCGCTCGGCACGAGGGCCGTCGGGTACCACGGGGCCTCAGCGAGGAACCGCATGAGCTCGCCCTGTGTGGCCTCGCCCTCGAAGTCCCGGACGTCGGCCACGGTCACGAGGCCCGCGATCGCGACGTGCAGCAGCCCCTCGCCCGCGATGTAGGCGTCATGCCCGCGCGCTGTCAGCCCCGGGAGCACCGAGACGCGCGCATCCCACAGGAACCCGGGGCGCGCCGTGACCACCCGCTGCTGCGAGGTGAACGGGCGCCACTGTTCGCCGGTCTCGCTCATGTTGAACGTGCCCTCGTGGGTCATCGTCACGGCGCGGATCGGCGCGGTCGACTCGCCGAGGGCAGTCCGGAGGTAGCGTCGCACCGGCTCGGGGAGCGAGGGGTCGTCGCCCGCCGGGCCCCGCGTGGGGACATCAGAACGCGCGCCCTCGAGCCGACGCGCCAGCCCTTCGGTGCGCTCCCGCCAGAGCCAGCCCCCGAGCACTATCAGCACCACGGCGAGGAGCCCAACCCCCGCGGCGGCAAGCACGAGCCACCTCACCACGTCGTCACCCGATACCGCCTTTCCACCGAGGCATCCCACCCGCGGACGCCACCGACCAGCGCACCCCGCTACTCCCGCCAGGCTCGCCGGAGGCCGACCGCGCCCA
>CADEHD010000104.1 GCA_902827055.1 uncultured Chloroflexota bacterium
CGAGGGCAGCACGTCGCCGCAGTCCTTCGCGCCGTCGGGTTCGGCAGCGTCCTCGATCACGGTCGCCGTCGCCACCGCCCCGCCCCCGAGCAGGGCGAGTGCGGCGACTCCCGCGAGTACACGTCGTGGCTGCATGGGTGTGCCTCCTTGCCGGGCCGCCTGGCTCATGCCATCGCTCGTGCGCGTAGCATGCCGCAGGGCCAGACTGTGAGCATGTCACGGTGGATGCTGGTATTGCGTCGATTCCGGGCTCGCCATTACGTCGTGCTCGCCGCGCTCGTGTTCTTCACCGTGTTCGCGACGATGCAGGCCGCGCGAGCGTTCGGCCACGCCCGCGGCTTCCGAGCGCCCCCCGACCAGCCCGTGTCCGAATGGATGACGATCGGCCACGTCTCGCGGGCGTACCGAGTGCCTCCGAACGTCCTCGAGCGCGCGCTCGGTCTGCCCGAGGGCCAGCCGGATCGCCGGCCCCTCGGGGCGATCGCCCGCGACTCCGGTCGCTCCTTCGCCGAGGTGCAGTCGGCCGTGACGGCCGCCATCGAGGCCCACCGCCCGCCGCGCACGCCGAGTTCGACCGCGGCGCCGACCCCGCCCCCGGACGCCCCCGGCCCGCCGCCGTGAGTGACGCCGTCCTCGAGCTCGTCTCCGCGTACGGTGCTCCTGCGCTCTTCCTCGCCCTGGTCGCCGGCTCCATGGGGATTCCGCTCCCGGGCACGCTCCTCCTCCTCGGTGCGGGTTCCCTCGTGTCCAGCGAGGACCTCGACCTCTGGGAGGTGCTGATCTTCGGCACGGCCGGAGCGACGATCGGCGACCAGGTCGGGTACTTCCTCGGGCGGCTGGGTGGCGCCCGCGTCATGGCCTGGCTCACGCAGCTCACCCATGGCGAGAACCGCGTGGGCCGGGCACAGGGAGCGGTCGAGCGCTGGGGCGCGGGAGCTGTCTTCATCACGCGATGGCTGATCGGGCCGCTAGGCCCGTGGGTGAATCTCAGCGCGGGCAGCCTCGCCTACCCGTGGCCGCGGTTCCTGTTCTGGGGCGTCCTGGGCGAGGCCGTGTGGGTGGTCCTGTACGTCTCCCTCGGGCGCCTGTTCGCGGACCGTGTGCAGGTCCTCGCGGACCTCGTCGGGAGCATCGGCTGGGCGCTGGCGAGCCTGGCGATCGCCGGCGGCCTCGGCTGGCTGCTGGTGCACTACATCCGCGAGTTACTCCACGACCGCAACACGGCGCACGCCTGAGCAGCGCCTCGCAGAGTCGCGAGGCACGCGCGATACGATGTCGGAGTCGACTGTCGGCACGGACGGGATAGCGATGTGCCGCCGCTCACCCTCGATGACCTGCCGCCCGAGCTGCTTCAGCGCCACGAGCGGTTCGCGACCACGGCGCAGGACGACCTCGCCCTCCTCGAGCAGGTCCAATCGCTCACGGATGTCGCGACGCGGGTGCGATCGGTCGGCGGTGGTGCGCACGCGCTGACGATCGCGGCCGCGGACCAGCTCGGCGCGCTGGCCGTCCTCGCGGGCAACTTCGCGGCGCACGGCCTCGACATCCGCGAGGCGGACCTCTTCACGGTGGTCGCGAGCGCAGACCCGCTCCCAGCGGCGCCGCGACGCGCGCCCCCACGGCGCAGACCGACCGCGCCGACCCGCCCGCGGCGCCTGCTGCTCGACCACTTCCTGGTGCAGCCCCTCGCGACGCTGGAGCCGCAGCACTGGGCCGCGTTCGAGGCGGGCGTGCGCGAGACGCTGGCGCTGGTCGCGGGCGGCGCCCTCGAGGCGGCCATGGAGCGGGTCATCGATGGCGTGGCGCTGCGCGCGCGGGTCACCTCGGGCAGCGAACCGCTCTACCCGGTGGCGATCGAGCTCACGCCCGAGGCCGACACGACACGCCTCGAGATCCAGTCCGTCGACTCCGCCGGCTTCCTGTTCGAGTTCGCGGCCGCCCTCGGAGCCCTCCGCGCCAACGTGGTGCGCGCCGAGATCCGCACGGTGGACCACGAGACCCGCGACACGTTCTGGTTGACGGAGGCCGATGGTCGCCCGGTGACGGCGCCCCATCGCCTCGAGGAGCTGCGCGTCGCAACCACGCTCATCAAGCACTTCACCCACGTGCTGCATCGTGCCGCCGAGCCAGCGCAGGCGCTCCACCAGTTCGGGGCCCTGGTGCGCTCGCTTGCCGCCCGACCCCAGGGCGTGATCGCGCTCGGCGACCTGTCCGCGCCTGAGGTCCTAGAGACGCTGGCCGACCTCCTGGGGGTCAGCCGCTTCCTCTGGGAGGACTTCCTCCGGATGCAGCACGCGAACCTGTTCCCCGTCCTCGCCAGCGCCGGCTCGCTCGCCTACCGCACGCCCCGCGACCAGCTCCTGGCCGAGTCGTTGGCCGCGGTGCAACCGCAGGCGGACGACGCCCCGGAGTCCCCACGCCGCCGCCTGAACGACCTCAAGGACCGCGAGATGTTCCGCACCGACCTGCGCCACATCACGGGGCGGATCGGGTTCCTCGAGTTCTCACGGGAGCTCTCGGACGTCGCCGAGGTGACGGTGCGCAGCGCTGCCACCCTCGTGCACGCCGAGCTGCAGGCGGCGCACGGCGAGCCTCGACTGGCGGATGGCGGTGCCTGCGGCTGGGCGATCTGCGCGCTCGGCAAGTTCGGCGGGCGCGAGTTGGGTTACGCCTCCGACATCGAGCTGCTCTTCCTCTACGAAGACGACGGCCTAACCGACGGCCCCCGTCCCATCTCCAACCACGAGTACTACGAGGCGTTCGTGCGCGGTGTCCGCGATGCGATCACTGCGCGCCAGGAGGGCATCTTCGAGCTCGACCTCCGCCTCCGCCCCTACGGCGCCAAGGGCGCCCTGGCCACCTCGCTGCGCGGGTTCGCCGAGTACTACCGCGAGCATGGGCCCGCCGAGCAGTTCGAGCGCATGGCGCTGGTGCGCCTCCGTCCGTTCGCCGGCTCAGATCACGTGCGAGTTGAGGCGGTGCGGCGACGCGACGCCTGGGTCTACTCGGGCGCGCGGCTGAACATCGACGAGGTGCTGCACCTCCGGCACCGCCAGGCCACCGAGCTGACGCGCACGGGCACGGTCAACGCGAAGTACAGCCCGGGAGCGGTCGTGGACCTCGAGTACTTCGTGCAGGCGCTCCAGATCGAGCACGGCGCCAGCCACGCCGACGTGCGCGCGCCGGGCACCCTGGAGGGCGCCGAGCTGCTGATCCGTGCCGGCCTGCTGCCGCCGCTCCTCGGTGGGAAGCTCCAGGACGCCTACGGGTTCATGCGCCGCCTGATCGATGGCCTGCGCGTGGTCCGCGGCAACGCGAAGGACCTCGCCATCCCCGAGCCCGGCACCCGCGCGTTCGCCTACCTCGCGCGCCGCTTGCACTTCCTGGAACCGGCCGACCTCGATCGCGCGATCCGCGTGCGCATGGACTTCGGCCGCTCGCTCTGGACGCACTTCGAGGACTACCGCTGACAGCGACCCACCCAAGTGGCGTGGGCTTCGGCGGTGGTGCCAACTGCCCTTCCGTGGGCCGCCTCCCGAGTCGCATACTCGGGCCACACGATGCGCGGCACGTCGCGCGCTTTTCGAGGGAGTGGCGCATGTGGGGACCGTTCGACCTTGATGGGCACGCCGCCGTGGTCACGGGCGCCGCGCGCGGCATCGGGTTCGCGACCGCGAAGCGCCTCGCCGAGGCCGGCTCGCACGTCCTCCTCGTGGACCGCGACGGGGCGCTGGTGGCCCAGCGAGCGTCCGAGATTGTCGCGTCCGGCGTTCGAGGCAGCGCGGTCGGCCACGCGGCCGACCTCGCGGACATCGATGCCGCGCGCGGGACGATCGAGGCCTGCGTGGCCGCCTTCGGCCGCTGCACGCTCCTGGTGAACAACGCCGGCATCTTCCCGGCGGCCAGCTCCCTTTCGATGACTCCGGAGTTCTTTGACCGGGTGCTGACGCTCAACCTGCGCGGCGCGGTCTTCGCGGCGCAGGCGGCAGCGGCGCGCATGGTGGCAGCGGGCGACCGCGGGAGCATCGTGAACATCGCCTCGGTCGACGCTCTCCGCCCCGCGATGGTGGGCCTCGCGGCCTACGACGCCTCCAAGGCGGGCATGGTCGCGGTCACGAAGTCGATGGCGCTCGAGCTCGCGCCGCACGGCATTCGGGTGAACGCCATCGCGCCGGGCGGCGTCGACACCGAGGGTGCGCGTGCGTTTCAGTCAGAGCTTGCAGCCGCACCGCCCTCGGCTCCTGCCCCGGCGGCGACCGGCGCCGCGGCGGCATCGCCGATCCCGATGGGGCGCATGGCGGAGCCGGACGAGATCGCCCTCGCGGTGGTCTACCTCGCCTCGTCGGCCGCGAGTTACGTCACTGGCGCGACCCTCGTCGTCGACGGCGGCATGCTGCTGACGTAGCCCCCGAGACGCCGAGCGTCCGGAGTCCGACGCTCGTCAGCGCTGGGCGCGCCGGCGCAGCAGCGTCGCGACCGTGTACAGCGCGGACACGAGGAAGTAGCCCGGCACGAGGATCGTCGCGGCCACGAAGAACACGGGCTCGTCCCAGCCGGGCTCGAACAACCCTCGAAGCAGGCCGTAAACGACGTTGTGCGCGACGACGGCCAGCACCCACACGAGGGCCACCAGCCCGACTCTCCGAGGCGTCAGCCACAGGTAGCGATGCCACGCGGACTCCGGGGCGGCGGTCATACGCACCTCACCCTCGGATCCTGCGCGCGGTGTGCCGAGTCCAACAGCGGCGTTGGCCTACTTCGCGAGGGACTTCTCGTACGCGCGTACGCCGACTGGCGCGCAGATCCCGACGATCGCGACGATCCACAGCGCCGTGTACAGGATCGGATGAGCGATCGACCACGGGTCACCCACGGCGATCGGGGTGTTCGGGTTGCCGAACAGGATGCGCAGCGCGTCGGCGAGGGTCGTGACGGGGTTCCATTCCGCGGCGACGCGCAGCGGGCCCGGCATGGTGCTCGTCGGGACGAACGTGCTCGCCATGAAGGTGATCGGGAACAGCAGCGAGAACGCGATGCCCGTCACGCCCTCGGGCGTGGCGATCACGCTCCCGAGGAGGATCCCGACCCAGATCATCGCGAACGCGAACGACGTGAGCAGCACGTACCCCGCGATGGCCTCCGGCAGGCTTGACTCGATACGCCAGCCAATCAGCAGGCCGCAGAGCGACATCAGGGTGATCGGCAGGAGCGCCTTCAGGAGGCTGGTGAGCGCGTGCCCCCCGAGCAGCGCACCCCGCGCGATGGGCAGCGACCGGAACCGATCGATCGCCCGGTTCTTGCGGTCCGACGCCAGCGACAACGCGACCCCGAACGCGGTGAACACCACGGTCTGCGCGAAGATGCCGCCCATCAGGAACTGGCGGTACTCGCCGCCACCGGGCACATCGATGGCGCCACCGAACACGTAGGCGAACAGCAGGACGAACATCACCGGCTGGATGGTGGCGTCACTCAGCTGCTCGGGCTGCCGCCGCATGTGGAGCAGCCCGCGCCGCGCGATCACCCAGGTGTCGTGGAGGAAGCCCCGGCTCGGGTACAGCTCGTGGTCTGCGGACGTGGGCGCGATGGGGGTCGCGGTCATGATGCCTCCTGCGCCTGTGCCTCGGCCGAGTCACCGTCGGCGGGCTTGCCCGTCAGCGTGAGGAACACCTCGTCCAGCGAGGGCTGGCGAAGCCCCAGGTCCTCCACCGCAACGCCGGCCTCGCTCAAGCCGGCGGCCACGCGCAGGAGCGCCGGCAGTCCATCGAGGGTGGGCGCCACGACGGTGCGCGCCCCGGCGTCGATGCTGACGTCGCGACCGGTGACGCCACGCACGACCCGCGCGGCGACCTCGAGGTCCGCGCCGTCGACGAGCGCCACGTGCACCTGGTCGCCGCCGAGCGCGCGCTTCAGTCCGCGCGTGTCGCCTCGCGCGATCACGCGCCCGTGGTCGATCACCACGATGTCGTTCGCAAGGCGCTCGGCCTCGTCCAGGTACTGCGTGGTGAGCAGGACCGTGGTCCCGCGCGTCACCAGCGTGTCGAGCACGGCCCAGAGTTCGCTGCGCGCGCGCGGGTCGAGGCCCGTCGTCGGCTCATCGAGGAACAGGACGGCGGGCTGCCCCACCAGGGTGGCTGCCAGGTCGAGGCGGCGGCGCATGCCTCCCGAGTAGGTGGAGGCCAGTCGGTCCGCGGCGTCGTCGAGCGAGAAGTCCGCGAGCAGCGCGTCGGCGCGGGCTCGGGCCTCGGCACGCGGTAGCTGATGCAGCTCGCCCAGCATCACGAGGTTCTCTCGCCCGGTCAGGAGTGGGTCCACCGTGGCGTCCTGGGCGGTGAACCCGATCCGGCGGCGCACCTCGCGGGCGTGGCTGCGCACGTCGAAGCCCGCGACCACGGCACGACCCTCGTCGGCCTCGGAGAGGGTGGTGAGGATGCGTACGGCGGTGGTCTTGCCGGCTCCGTTGGGTCCGAGGATGGCGGTCACGGTCCCCGTCGGCACCTCGAGGTCCACGCCCGCGAGCGCGGTCATGGCGCCAAACCGCTTCACGAGGCCGCGCGCGAACACGCCGAACCCGGCCTCGGACGGCGTGGTGGGACTCGTGGCGGCGCCGTGTGTCGATGGGAGCATGACACCTCCAGCGGTAGGGGGCGGTGGAGGACGACCGGCGCACGCGGCTCGCGCGGTGCGTCCGCGCACCGACGTCCGGGTGGCGGTGATGTCAGCAGTGCCCCGGTCAGGAGGATCGCCGCTTCCTACCATCCGAGCACAATCGCCGCGATGCCGCCACCCGAATCTGGCACAGCCGGCGCGAGCAGCGCCTGCCCGAGGCCGCTCGTATCATGGGCGCATGCGTCCCTCACCCCGCGGCGTGCCCCGCCTGCTCGGACGTTCCGAGGCGTCGTTCGCCGCCTCATGCACCGGGAACCGATGCCTGTGACCGATCGCGCGGCGAGGTCCTGACTCCGTCGATGGAAGTGCTCGCCCCGGTCCTCATCGCCACCGAGCTGATCTGCCTCGCGGTGGCGGTCTTCATCGTGATGGAGAACCGGTCGCCCCAATCGACGTTCGCGTGGGCGATCACGCTCGTCGCCTTCCCGTTCGTGGGGCTCGGACTCTACGTCCTCTTCGGGCGGAACCTGAAGGTGTTCAGCCGCGCGCGCAAGCTGGTCCGACAGGACGTGCACGCAGAGTCAGCGCTGCCGGCTCCGCACCAGGACGGGCCTGCGCAGACAATCGATCTGCTGGAGGGCGAGAGCCGCACGGTCTACAAGCGCCGGCTGCTGCAGCTCGCGCGCAACAACTCGAACTCCGCGCTGAC
>CADEHD010000105.1 GCA_902827055.1 uncultured Chloroflexota bacterium
GAGGATGCCGGCGTCGGCATAGTCGGACCGACCAGTCCTCGACGCAGCCCCCTCGACGAGGGGGCTGCGCTGTATCTGGCGCCGGACGCCGCGAGGTGCGAACTGGCGAGCAAATACACGTATACTCCGCGCGCACAAACCCTCGAGGAGGTGACCCGTGGACTGGAATGACTCGCCCGAGCAGGCCGCGTTCCGCGCTGAAGTACAGACGCTGATTCGCGAGAAACTGCCCGAGCGCTATCAGCAGGGCCTGGGCAGCTGGGACTACGACCGCAAGTCGGAGGACCCGGACGTCCGCAAGGCCGCAAAGGACTGGGGCGACGCCCTGGCCGCGCGTGGGTGGTTCGCACCGCAGTGGCCGAAGGAATACGGCGGCGGCGGCATGTCGCCCATGGAACTCTTCATCTTCCGCCAGGAGATGGCCCTCGCGGATGCGCCGCACGTCGGTGGCCAGGGCACGCGCCAGCTGGGCGCCACCCTCATCGTCCATGGCTCCGAGGAGCAGAAGGCCGAGCACCTGCCGAAGATCCTCAGCGGCGACGTCAACTGGCGCCAGGGGTACTCCGAGCCGGGCTCGGGCTCCGACCTCGCCTCGCTGCAGACGCGCGCCGTCCGCGACGGCGACGAGTACGTCATCAACGGTCAGAAGATCTGGACCTCGGGGGCGCACTATGCCGACTGGCTTTACGTGCTGACTCGCACGGACCCGGACGCTCCAAAGCACCGCGGCATCTCGTTCCTGCTCGTGGACAAGAGCACCCCGGGCATCACGGTCCGACCACTGGTGAACATGGCGTTCGAGCACGAGTTCAACGAGACGTTCTTCGAGGACGTGCGCACGCCGGCGAAGAACCGCGTGGGCGAGGAGAACCGCGGCTGGTACGTCGGCGCCACGCTGCTCGACTTCGAGCGGTCCAACGTGGACGGAGCCGTGCACTCGCGCCGCAACATCACCGAGCTGCTCGATTACGTGAAGACGCCCGAGGGCAAGGCGACGTCCCGACTGGACGACTCCGACACGCTCCGCCACGAGCTCGCGCAGGACTACGTGGAGACCGAGGTACTCAACAACTTCTCGTTCCGCATCATCTCGATGCAGAACTCGGGCCAGATCCCCAACTACGAGGCGTCAACGGCGAAGCTCTTCAACTCCGAGCTGAACCAGAAGCTCGCCCGCACCGGAACGAAGATCTTCGGCCTCCACGCGAACGTGTGGAGCGGTGACCCGGCGCCGATGAAGGCGAAGTTCACGCACAGCTACGTGACGTCGGTCTCGTCGACGATCGCGGCCGGCACGTCGGAGATCCAGCGCAACATCATCGCGACGCGTGGCCTGGGCCTGCCTCGAGGCTAAGGCCACTGCCCTCGGTGATTGGACGCAACGCCCTCGGGACACCGGGGGCGTTGCTATCGGTGGAGCTGCCGCCTCGGAGTCGTGCGTGCCGATGCGCGCACCGGTCAGCGCTCGACCGGGTCGTCTGTGGCGCCGGATGCCACGCCACCCGATGGCAGCGGCACCATGAACAGAGCAGCCAGCAGCGCGGCGCTCCCCCCCGGCAGGAGGAGCCCACCGCCACCGAGCAGGCGGTCGGCGACCCCGAGTACGAGCCCTATGCTCGCGAACCCTGCGAGGAAGCTACGGATCGCCGCCTGCCGCGGGCGTGCGTCGTCCATGGGAAGCTCCTCAGTCGGTGCGTCGTCGGAGCTTTTTGATCTCCGCGGAGACCGCCCCGTTCTTGATGTCGAGCAGCGCGAACGTGCCGAGTTCGTCCCGGCCGTGACGCAGGCCGGGCCGCGAGGTGCTGCCCGGATTGAGGAACAGCATCCCCTGGTACCAGCCGATGTACTCCTCGTGCGTGTCGCCGAAGCACACGATGTCCACCCGCTCGCCGAACTTGCGCTCCATCAGCTCGTGGACGTCGCCATCGGGGAACTCCAGCGTGTGCGTGAAGCGCACCCGGGGACCGGGCCAGTGGATGTCATGCACCATGCCGATGCGCAGCCCGGCCACATCGACGACGCGCGTGATCTCCGCGAGGCGATCGCCGTCCTCGCGCGGATCGGGGTACCCGCGCACGGCGCGGACAGGCGCCACCGTCTCGAGGTGATCGAGCACGCCCAGCTCGTCGAGGTCCCCGCAGTGCAGGATGAGGTCCACGTCGCGGATTGCCTCGATGAGCTCCGGCGGCGAGTCCCAGCCATCACCCTTCGAGTGGGTATCGGACACGATCGCCACGCGCGTCGCGCCGATGGACATCCGGCCAGGCCAGGCTTCGCGCGCGTTCATCCTCGAGCACCTCTCGTGCGGTTGGTCAGGACCGAGATCATGCGCATCGTATCGGCCCACGCCCGGGTCGCGCGCGGCGCGGGCACCTGCACGCGGCCGAGGGCCGAGGCGCTACCATCACGCGCGGCATCGGCCAGGGCATCGGCCCGGCACCAACGCCCGAACCCGGAGGACACGTGACCACGAACCCGAACCAGCGTCCGCCGCACGAGCCGATCCCAGCCTTCCGCGTCTACACGGGTCCCGATGGCCACACGCACGTCGAGGCGTTCGCGTTCCCCCTCGGCGTCGGATCGCCGTCGCTGTCAGCGCTCGTGCCGGTCGAGGGGGTGATCTTCCGTCGGACGAAGGCGGACCTCGACGCCGACTTCCACCCGGCGCCGCGCCGCCAGTTCGTCATCACCATCCAGGGTGAGGGCGAGATCGAGGCGTCCGACGGCACGCTGCTCCCGCTCGGGCCCGGCTCGATCGTCCTCGTCGAGGACACGGCGGACACCAACGGTCGCGGCCACATCACTCGAGGCAAGGGCACCGCCGACCGCCTGTCGCTGTTCATCCCGGTCCCCGAGGACTGGCATCCACCCGCCTGAGGCGCCCACCCCGCACCTCGACTTGCGCCACGGAGCACCTGTCAGTACTATCTGACAGGTGACATCGCATGACGACACCTCGCCAGACAGCGTGGCCGACACACTGAGCGGGCTCGCCCATCCCCAGCGCGTGCGCATCGTGGGCGCGCTGGTCGGCGGGCGTCAGTACGTCAGCGAGCTCGCGCGCCGGCTCGAGATGAACCGGCCACTCCTCCACATGCACCTGCGTCGCCTGGAGCAGGCCGGCCTGGTCACGAGCGCCCTCGAACTCTCGCCGGACGGCAAGGCGATGCGGTTCTACGAGGTGGCGCCGTTCGATGTGCACCTCACGCCCGCCACGGTGGCCGCAGCAGCCCGCCACGCCGCCGGCGCGGCTGTGGCGGAAACGCTGCACTCGCCCCATGAAGCCGCACCGACACGAACGGAGGGAGCCCCCTAATGCCCGAGGAACTGATGGTCGTCCTGGGAACGAGCGCCATCTGCGCAGCCGCGTTCGGCATCGCCGCGCAGCTGGCGAGCGTGTTCCGAGCGCGAGCCGCCGCCGCGGCCCAGTTCGAGTACCGCCAGCTCGTCCACGACGCGAACGACGCCCAGCGTCGAGTCAGCGAGGCGCTGGATCGCGCGATGGACGAGCTCGGATCGCTCCGCGCCCGCACCGAATCGATGGAACGGCTGCTCAAGGACGTGGGCTGAGCGCCCCTCGGGAGCGCCGCACGTCCAGCAGGGTTAGTCCTCGACAGCGATGAACTTGAAGCTGGTGCCGTCGCGCTCCACGAGCCCCGCCGCAGGACGGTGGAAGTGCGAGCCGTAGACGCGCACCTGCGTGCCGGCGGTGCGCTCGAGGAAGGCGCGACGTGTCTCCCGCGCCCACTGCGCGTCGCGATCGAACGTGGGGCGCTCCTCGACGGCGGCGCACTGGAGCGGGCTGTGCATCATGTCGCCGATGAACGCGCCTTCCTGCCCCGCACTCCCGATCCGCACGTTGACGTGACCCGGCGAGTGGCCGTGACTCGGCTCCAGCCAGAGCGAGTCGGAGATGCGGTGCGTGGGTGCCACGAGGTCCACCAGGCCTGCATCGAGGGGTGGCCGCAGGCTGTCCTCGACCAGCTGGCGCGTGACCTCCGAGGACTCCGCCTCCTGCGACCAGTGCGCCCACTCGCGGTCCACGTACAGGTAGCGCGCGCGCGGGAACGTCGGCACCCAGGTGTCGCCCTCGAGGCGCGCGTTCCAGCCGACGTGGTCGGTGTGCATGTGCGTCGCGATCACGAAGTCTACCGACTCCACGGGGAACCCCGCCGCGACGAACTCATCGAGGAACGGCCCCGAACGCATGTTGAAGTCCGGGATCCCGCCTCCGCGCGGCTTCCCATTCCCCACGCCCGTATCGACGACGACGGTGATGCCATCGACCTGGATCACGAACGACTGGATCGACTGCAACAGGTGCCCGCGCTCATTCGCAAAGTGGGGCTGCAGCCAGGGGAGCGCCGGAGTGAGGATGTCGAACGGCGCGGTCGCGTCCGGGAACATCCACCGCACCGAGGTGGGGAGGATGAACTCTTCCACCGTCGTGACCCGCGCGTCCCCCACGGAGCTCCCGAACGTCGCCATCTTCGGCCTCCCCTGCGCCACCTCGGGCTTGCGAGGCGTGGCCGGGAGCCTAGCAGAGCGCGCACTCGGGGGCGGATCGCAGGGTCATCGCTGTCCTCGCGAGGCCCGCGAGGACCGCAAGCCCGACGACAGCGCACCCGAGGAGCGCAGCCTCGCCCGTCCACGCGGCGGCGAGCGCGCCACCCACGACCGCACCCAGCGGGTCGAGCGAATCCGCGATGCGCTGCACGCTCATCACGCGGCCGCGCATGCGGTCGTCGGCGTGCACCTGGAACTGCGTGAGGGTCAGGTTGGTGGAGACCGCGCCGACGAGGCCCATCAGCAGCAGCAGCGCCATCGACAGCGCGAAGCTCTCGCTCAGCGCGAACGCTGCCATGGCGAGGAACCAGGTCGCGCGCGTCCCCACGATGACGGCCCCAGGCCGCGCCACCTCGCCCACTGCCGCCAAGAGCAGCGCACCGAGGAACATCCCCGCCGCAAGCGCCGCAGACAGCGCGCCGAACCCGCTCGGCCCCACCTCGAGCACGTCGCGCGCGTACAGCGGCACGAGGGGGAACGCTGCAGCCGACAGCAGTGACAGGGCGGACAGGGCGAGGAGCATCGGAAAGGGACGCGTCCGCAGCGTGTACCGCAGGCCCTCACCGATGTCGGACAGCAACGCACGAGGCGACTCGTCGCTCATCACCCCCGCACCGCCGTGGCGAATGCGGGCCATACTCACGGCACCGAGCGCGATCAACACGCCCGCTACCAGGAATCCAGGGGGCGAGCCCCAGCTTGCGATGAGCAACCCGACCGCGAGAGGAGCGACCAACTCACCGCCGAACTCGCTGACCTGCTCGAGCGCGTTCGTCGCTACGAGTCGGGCCTTGCCCACGATGTCGATGAGGAGCGTGTGCCCCGCCGGGGTGCTCGCGGCGTCGGCGATCCCGAAGGCGGCGCTCGCAAGCAGCACGTGCCACGTCTCGATGGTGCCGAGCGCGACGAAACCTCCAACGCCAAGCGCAACGAGCGCCCACACGCATCGCGCGGCCACGAGCATGCGTCGGCGGTCCACGCGGTCGGTCAGCGCCCCACCCACCACGGAGAGAAGGATCGAGGGCGCCGCTGCCAGACCGCTGATGAGCCCCACGTGCAGCGCGGATCCACCAAGTTCGAGGACCAGCCACGCCGCGCCGAGAAACCAGAGATTGAGGCCGAGGCCGGTGAGCGCGGCGCCGAGCCAGTACCGGCGGTAGTCGGCGATCCACAGCGCCGCGATCGCAGGATGCCGAGCCGTGGCGCGGGCCTCGGGCGGGGGAGTACTCACGGCCGGCGCCGCGGGTCGGTCGGGCGAACGTGACCGCTCAGGAGGCTGGGGCGTCGGCCCGCGCCTGCGCGCGTTGCGCACGTTCCCGTTCGAAGCGTTCGGTGACATCGCGGCAGTGCGCGAGCGCCCCGAGCGACGCCCCGTCATCCCCGAGGAGGATCGCGAACGTCATTTCGACGTAGATCGTCGTGCCGTCCTTGCGCATCGAGCGAGTCGTCAGCGCCTGCCCCGTGTACTTCGTCGCGCGGTCGGCCAGCGCCCGGTCGTAGCCGGTCCAGTGCTGCTCGCGGAAGCGCTCGGGGATGATCAGATCGAGGGTCTGGCCGACGGCTTCCTCGATGCTGTGCCCGAACATCCGCGTCGCTGCGGCGTTCCAGATGCGGATGACCCCCTCGAGGTCCGCAAAGATCACGGGGTCGGGGGCCTGCTCCACCAGCCGTTCCGCGCTCGTCATCGCCTGTCACCTCTCGCGCACGGGGCGGCCCCGGCAGGCACGCCCGTGGCGGCAGCATACGCTGCGAGTCGACCACCCAGGCCCGCCGGTGACGCGCACGCAGTCCGAGTTGGTGAGCAGCCCACGAGGGACGCACGGGGTACACTGCCGCCATGCCGACGACCGCAGGCGTCTCCGGGCTTGTTGATGAGCTGACGCGCGCGCTCGGGCCCGGTCGCGTGCTCGCGCGCCCCGAGGAGCTCATCGCCTACGAGTACGACGCGACCATCGAGCGCGCGCGCCCCGACATCGTGGCGTTCCCCGGCTCGACGCAGGACGTGACCACCATCGTGCGCCTCGCGAGGAAGCACGGCCTGCCGGTCGTCCCGCGCGGGTCTGGGACCGGCCTCGCGGGCGGCGCGATCGCCGTGCAGGGCGGCGTGCTCTGCGTCCTCACGAGGATGAACCGCATCCTCGACATCGACGTCCGCAATCGGACGGCCACGGTCGAGCCCGGCGTGATCAACCTCCAGCTCCAGGAGGCTGTGGCGACTCACGGGCTGACATACGCGCCGGACCCATCGTCGCAGCGCATCTGCACGATCGGCGGCAACGTCGCCACGAACGCCGGCGGACCGCACACACTGGTCCACGGGAGCACGGTCAACCACATCCTCGGCATGCGGGTCGTGCTACCGGACGGCCGCGCGACGTTCCTCGGGAGTCGCATCCCGGACGCGCCGGGGCTCGACGTGCGCGGGCTGTTCGTCGGCTCGGAAGGCACGCTGGGCATCGCCACGGAAATCGTCGTGCAGCTCGTCCCGCGACCAGAGGCCGTGCGCACGCTGCTCGCGGCGTTCGCCAGCATTGAGGACGCCTCGAACGCCGTCACGCGGGTGATCGCGAGCGGAGTCATCCCGGTCGCCCTCGAGATGCTCGACCGCGAGATCATCCGCGCGGTGCAGCACACGCGCGACGTGGGTTACCCGGCGGACGCGGGCGCGGTGCTCTACCACGACGAGGACGTGACCGACGCTGCGG
>CADEHD010000106.1:0-1277 GCA_902827055.1 uncultured Chloroflexota bacterium
CCATCATGTCGGCCATGGCGATAAACGCGCCGGCGTGCACCTGCCCCGTGCGATTGCGGACGGCGTCGGTGACGGGGAGCCGGCAGACGACGTGGTCGACGTCCTCCTCGTCGAACTGGAGGTCGAGGTAGTTGACGAACGGGTTGTCATGCGGACGAGGTGTGGTCACGGCACCCCCAGGGTTCCGCCGCAGTGGAGGCGGCGGCGCGGAGCGCATGCTACGCCTCCTCGATCCACCGCGGCCATCCCCGGTCGAGCACGGCACGCGACGGCCCCGCTGCGAGTACCCGCGTGACCCGGTAGGCTGAAAGCGCGGGGCGAACAGCGAGGGATCGTGAACTGGTTCGACCTGATGGCGGGCGGCATCCTCGCCTGGAACGCCTTCTCTGCCCTGAAGCAGGGGCTGATTCGTGAGTTCGTCGGGCTCCTGGCGCTCGTCGTGGGGGCGATCGCGGCCGGGCGCTTCTACGACGACCTGTCCGCGAATCTCGCGTTCGCGATCGAGAACGAGACGACGCGCAACGCCGTGTCCGCGATCGCGATCTTCAGCGGCATCGCGCTGATCGGCGCGATCGCGTCCCAGTTCCTGAAGACCATCGCCGCCGTCCTCATGCTCGGGCCGCTCGATCACCTCGGTGGGGCGGTGTTCGGGCTCCTCAAGGGGTTCCTCCTGGTCGAACTGCTGATCGTGCTCGCGGCCGCGTTCCCGGCGTTCGACTTCCTGACGGGCGGCGTCAGTGGCTCGACGCTGGCGCCGTACTTCCTCAAGGCGGCGCCGGTCGTGCAGGGCCTGCTTCCCGAGGAGTTCCACCAGGCAATCGCGGCGCTGCAGGAGTCGCTGGCATCCGGCATCCCGGACCTGCCCGACCTCCCGGGCCTGCCCGGCACGCCGACCGTGCCGGTGACGCCTCGGTAGGCCCGACGGGCGGGCCCGCTCCCCGAGGTTGGCCGCGATATGGCACACTTATCGGCATTACCGCACCTCCTCTTTCCGGGGGCGGAGGTGGATTTGCCGGTCGAGCGCCGGGCGCTGGTTCTCAATCAGAATTTCGAGCCACTCAACGTGTGCTCGGCGCGGCGCGCGTTCGTCCTCGTCCATTACGGCAAAGCCGAGGTCATCGAACGAATCGAGGGCGCGCTCCAGGGCGTCGATAGTGTGTACGACCTGCCCTCGGTGATACGCCTCCAGTACCAGGTCCGCCGCCCGCGCCCGCAGGTTCGCCTCACCCGACGCGAGATCTTTGCCCGCGACCTGGGGCGCTGCCAGTACTGCGGGC
>CADEHD010000106.1:1287-7097 GCA_902827055.1 uncultured Chloroflexota bacterium
CTTCCCTCGGCACCGGGGCGGGCAGCACGAGTGGGAAAACCTGGTGGCGGCGTGCCGCGCGTGCAACCACCGCAAGGGTGGACGCACCCCCGCGGAGGCGCGAATGAAGCTCCTGCAGCCGCCGGCCCGACCCCACGCGACGCCGGCCACGCTGTTCGGCCACTACCTCGAGGGGTACGCCGAATGGCGTCCGTTCATCGCCGGCTGGGCGGCGCGAACGCGCCCACAGCCGATCGAGAGTGCCGCCGCCTCCTAGCCGCTGCCCCAGGACTCGGGTGTTCCGCGCCGCCGCTCGGGGTTCCCCCGACGGCGCCGCAGCCTCGATGCGAGGACACTCGCTGCATGGAGATCGCGCCACTCGCCCCCAGCTCTTTCGCCGCGGCAACCGCGGGCCGGCCGGATGCGCCCGCCGCAGTGCGATTCTCCAGCCTCCTCGATGGGCAGCAGCAGCTCGAGGCGGCGCGTGCGGTCCTGCAGGCGCTGCCAGCCCCGATCGTGTACTCGCTCCGCGACCGTGGCGGCTCTCCAGCGGAGTCCGTAGACCGGCTGTTCGAGGTGCTGCAGGACGGGTCGTTTACCCCTCCCGCTGGCCCCCTGGGCGCGCCGGGATCGATCATCGGCGCCACCGCCCACGCCTCGACGGTGTTCGACTCGCCTGACCAGCTCTGGGAGGCCATGCGCACCGTTATCGGGGACCCGGCGTCCACGGCCGCGGCGTTGCGCGCCAGTCCGGCGCCCGCAGCTCCCGCCGCACCCGCCGAGCCGCTGCCAGAGGTCCGCACGCTCGAAGACGCCGAGCGGCTGCTCACGCAGGTTCGAGCCGCGCCCACCGCGGGCGCCCCGGCGCCACTTTCGATGTCCGAACGTGACGCTGACTGGTGGGACGCCGCGTTGCGGTTCCTGCTCGGAGCGTCGTTCCCCGCCTGAGCCTTCCGCTTGACGCGCATTCACGCGGTCTGCTCAGATAAGCACGTCCGAGGGGAGTAACCCCTGCCCTCTCGAGGGCAGCGACCGGCTCGACAATACGGGTTCGCATCCCGGGCCGGTCGGCGAGTGGCTGTGCGGCATCCGCCCTGGCCTCCTCGCGAGTGAGACCTCGCTCATGGCGGTAGCCGTGGCGAGGCTCCATTCGCAGGAGGTTTTCTGTTGCCTTTCGACCTGTCTGGCATGCTCCCATTCGACCTCTTCGTGGGCTTCGGCCTGTGGCCGTGGGTCGCGTTCAACGCGTTCGTCCTCGCGATGCTCGCGGTCGACCTTGGCGTGTTCCATCGCCACGCGCACGAGGTATCCCGCCGCGAGGCGTTGACGTGGAGCGCGATCTGGATCGGGCTCGCGCTCGCGTTCAACGCCGGCGTGTACGCGATCTCCGGATTCGAGCGCGGCCTCGAGTGGACCACGGGCTATCTGATCGAGAAGTCGCTGTCCGTCGACAACGTTTTCGTGTTCCTGCTGATCTTCTCGACGTTCGCGGTGCCCGCGGCCTATCAGCACCGGGTGCTCTTCTGGGGCATCGTCGGCGCCCTGGTCATGCGCGCCTTCCTGATCCTCGTCGGTGGCGTGCTGCTCGAGCGCTTCCACTGGGTCGTGTACGCCTTCGGGGCACTGCTCATCGTCACGGGTCTGCGGTTCCTGCGCGACCAGAACCACGAGCCGGACCCTCGCAACAGCCGGGTGCTGCGACTCGCGCGGCGCTTCATCCGCACGACCGAGGAATACGAGGGGCAGCGCTTCTGGGTGCGGAAGGGTGGCCTGCTGTACGCAACGCCGCTGTTCGTGGTCCTGCTGCTCATCGAGACCACGGACCTGGTCTTCGCGGTGGACTCGATCCCGGCGATCTACGCGATCACCGATGACCCGTTCATCGTCTACACCTCGAACGTCTTCGCGATTCTCGGGCTGCGGTCGCTCTACTTCGTGCTGGGCGGCTACCTGAGCGGACTCAAGTACCTCAAGCCCGCGCTCGCGGCGATCCTGGTGTTCGTCGGGACGAAGATGGTGCTGGTGGATGTGTTCAAGATGCCGCCGCTGGTCTCGCTGGCGGTGATCGCGGGCATCCTCACGGTCGCTGTGGTCGCCTCGCTCCGCGCGATGCCCAGGCCCGGCGACCACCCCCACGGACCGGCCCCGCTGCCGGTCCCCGGGCGCACGGAGGGCCTAGCCTCGGCGCGAGTCGAACGCGCGCGTACCCGCGAGCCGACTACATCAGCTCGCGGGTACGGCGATCCTCGACGGCGGCCACGTCCTTCAGCTCGAGCTCGTTGCGCACACCTACGAGCGACTCGAGGCAGGCGCCCGGGCCACCCCACCCGTAGGTCCGCACTACCTTGAGGGCAGCGGCACCGCGCTCACAGGCGAGAGGAAGCCGCTGCTCCATGGTCTTGCGGAGTCCGTCCCACATGTCGCGCGGATGCTGCACGGCGAACCGCGCGTACTGCAGCGCCATGAAATCGTTGCCGATGGTGCCCGCCTCGTCCCAGTCGGCGGGCGGGTCGCGCAACAGGTCCTTCATCCCCTGGTGTCGCTGCTCGACCTCCCAGCGATCGTCCAGCTGCAGGCCCTGGAGGTGCATCTCCGCCTCGGGCGCGAGCACGAGCTCCCGCAGCGCCTGGCGCACGATCTCGGCACCCTCGGGCTGTTCATCGATGGGTGGGCGGACGACGTCCGGAAACCGGTCGAGGCGCTGCCGTACGTGCTCGAGGGCGACGCCAAACACGTGACCGAGAGCGTGTCGGGGGACGCCCGTGTGCAACGCGATGCGCACGCGCCCCTCGTGCCACTCGACGTTGGAGATGCTGCCGCCCTCGAATCCCTCGACGACGAGCTCTCGTTCGCCCTCACTGCGCACGCGCCGCTCGATCTCGGCGTAGCGCGCATCCAGCGCGGTCCCGATGTCTTTCCCCAGCACCTGCATCTGCGCCCCCGCTTCGTCACGCTGATAGGAGCGTAGCGGTCCCGCGCCACGGAGTGCTCAGACTCGCGTGTTGGCCGCCGATTACAGATCGAGCGGCTGGCAGGTCAGGCAGTAGTCAGTTTCGCGACTGCTCTGTACCTGGGCCTTGATGGGGGCGCCGCAGCGCGGGCAGGGCTCATCGGCCTTCCGATGCACGCGCAGGTGGTCGCGCCACTCCTCGTTGCGCTGGTACAGGCCCTCGGCCACCTCCGCCTCGAGGATCGGGCGCGCCCAGTCGAACACGGCGTGCATCGCGCGGTACAGGCCGCGACGCTGCTCCTCGTCCAGCGTGGCGACGCGGCGGTGCGGGTGGACTCGGGCCTCCCAGAGGATCTCGTCGGAGTAGGCGTTTCCGATGCCGGCGATGAATTCCTGGTTGGTCAGGACGTTCTTGGCCTGCCCTCGATGGCGCTTGAGCCCCGCAAGGAACTCGTCCTCGGTCATCGCGAGGGCGTCAGGCCCGAGGCTCGACCACTGCGGGATGAGGTCCAGCTGCGACGCGCCCACGAGGTACCAGCGACCCATTCGCCGGGCGTCTGAGTAGCGCAGCTCGTGCCCATCCTCGAACGCGAAGAGGACGCACGTGCCGGGCCGCTTGCGATCGCTGGCGGTCGCCCAGTGGAAGCGCCCGGTCAGCATCGGATTCACGACCAGCTCGCGCCCGTCGTCGACCGCGACGAGGAGGAACTTCCCGTGCCGCCGGACCGGGCCCAGCACATGTCCGACCAGGGTCTCGAGCTTGTCCTCGGAGCGGATGAGCCACGGGTAGCGGACGTCCGTGCGCACCACGGGGTTCCCCTGGAGGCGAGGCGCGAGGAACCCGCGAATCGCCTCGAGGTCCGGGATCTCCGGCACGCGCCTAGTCCTGCGGCGCGGAGATCGGCGCGGGACCGCGCCAGCGTGGGTAGGAGCCGAAGACTCGCAGCCACAGCGTCTCCTGGGCGACCGCCTCGAGGGCTGCACGCAGCGAGGCGTCCTCACGGTGCCCCTGCACATCGACGAGGAACACGTACGTGCCGAGCTGTCGCCGGGTCGGTCTCGACTCGATGTGGGTGAGGTTGATGCCGCGCTCGGAGAACGCACGCAACACCTCGACGAGTGACCCGGGGCGGTCGTGGTGCGTCGTGAAAGCGATCGATGTCTTGTCGTCACCGCTCGCGGGTGCGTCGCTGGGCCGCACGACGATGAAGCGCGTCTCGTTGCCGGGCGCGTCCGCGATGTCGTCCGCGTAGACGGTGGCGCCGTAGAGCGCGGCGGCCAGGGCGTTGCTCACGGCGAGGGTGCTCGGCTCCTGGAGCGCGCTCTCGATCGCCGCTGCCGTCGAGAGCGCAGCGACCGGACGGCCAGACGGGACCAGCTCGGCGAGTCGGCGGCGGCACTGCGCCAGCGCCTGCGGGTGGGAGTAGACGACGCGCACGTCGCGCGGGTTCAGGCCAGCGGGCCCCACGAGCGCGTGGCGGATGGGGAGCACGACCTCGGCGCAGATGTGGAACGTGAACTCATCGCGGAGCAGCTGGTCGAGGGTCTCCGTGACGCCGCCCTCGATCGAGTTCTCGATCGCGCAGACGGCGGCATCGGCGGTGCCGTCACGCACCGCTTCGATCGCCGCGGCGACCGAGGCGCACGGGACGAGGTCGGCGCTGGGGTCGTGCGCGATCGCCGCCGCCTCGGTGTAGGTCCCGCGTGGGCCCAGGTGCGCGAGGCGCATGCTGTCTGCCTCAGTTGCCGCGCACGGGGTCGGGTTCGAGCACAACCGGCGACGCCACCAGCTGGCGCAGCGCCGACTCGGAATCCTCCGCGATGACGGCGATCAGCTCGTCGCCTACCTGGAGCACCGTGTCCCCGGTCGGGACCTGCGGCGTCCCATCGAGTCCGACGACGAGCGAGATCAGGGCCTGCGGCGGCAACGTCAGGTCCCGCAGCGCGCGTCCCGCGGCAGGGGACCCGGGCTGCACGTGCAGGTCGACCACCTCAAGACCACGGCGGCGGAGGTGCATCAGCGGGACCAGGGTGTGCTCGGGGAGGTCAACCTCCAGCTGGGCGAGCACCGCCGCAGCGGCGGAGACGGTCGAGTCGACACCGAGCAAGCGGAAGAGGCGCTCGTTGAGCGGGTCATTGACGCGGGAGATGGCCCTCGGCACGTGGAACCAGTGCTTCGCCACCTGGGACGCGACGAGGTTGTGGCTGTCGTTCCCCGTCACAGCGATCAGCAGGTCGGCGCGGGCAAGGCCGATGCTCTCGAGAAATACCACCTCGGTGCCATCGCCCTGGACGACGCTGTCTCCGAGCTCTTCGCGGAGGTCGCGGACGACGGCGCCGTCGTGCTCGACGAGCACGACCTCGTGATCGGAATTGCGGAGCAGCTCGACCGTCAGGCCGTAGCCCACGGTGCCGCCACCCACCACGACGATGTACATCGGTCGCCTCGCTCGCTAGCCGGTGGTCTCAGCCTGGAGAGGCAGGGTCGAGGCGTGCTCGACGACGGGCGGCGGCCCCATGAGCGCGCGGTACGCCAGGTCGGCGCCGATGACCGTGGGGCTGAAGGTGCGCAATCCCAGCCGCGAGAAGATCTCGCCGCGGAATGGGTCGTTCAGTCGCACCACTGCGTTCTTCACCCCGAAGATATGGATCGCCACCTGCGCCGCGAAGACGTTGCGGTTGTCGCCCTGCGCGAGCGCCATAAACGCATCGGCCTGGCGCAGGTCCGCCCCTTCAAGGATGCGCTGGTCCATGCCCGAGCCCACGATGCGGCGCCCGCTGAACGAACCAGGGAGGCGCCGGAACGCCGACTCCTGCACGTCGATCACGTTGACGTGATGCCCCTCGGTGGCGAGCCGCGCGGCAACCGAGGCCCCGGTGC
>CADEHD010000107.1 GCA_902827055.1 uncultured Chloroflexota bacterium
GACCCTCGGAGCCGCGCGCTGCGTCGCCGCATCCGCCTGGCGCGCCACGGCGGGCCGGCCGAGCCTCGCCGCGACCCTTGTCATGCTCGCGGACGCGACTACCATACGCACGCTAACGCCCGGAGCACGAACGTGGAGGCGGCATGCCCGGTCCGCTCGAGGGAATTCGCGTCCTGGAGATTACTCGTAACGTGGCCGGCCCGTTCGCCGGCAAGCTCCTCGCCGACTACGGCGCGGACGTCCTGAAGGTCGAGCCGCCCGAGGGCGACCCGGCTCGCGCGTACGGCCCCTTCCCCGGCGACGAGCCGCACCCGGAGCGCTCCGGCCTCTTCCTCCACCTGAACACCAACAAGCGCTCGATCACCCTCGACCCGTCCACGGCGACGGGCGCGGGCATCGTGCGACGGCTGGTGGCCGAGACGGACATCGTCATCGAGGACTTCGCCCCGGGCCAGGCGCAGGCGTGGGGCTGGGGATGGGACACACTCTCCGAGGGGCGCCCCGACCTCGTGATGGCCTCGATCACGCCGTGGGGCCAGACGGGGCCGTACCACGAGTACCTGGGCTCCGAGATCACGCTGCAGGCGATGGGCGGGCCGCTGCAGAACAACGGCCACATCTCCATGTACCCGATCAAGCTCGGGGGGAACACGGCGCACTACCACGCCGGGGCCGCCGCGGCCTACGCGGCGATGCTGGCGCGCCTCCGCGCGGAGATGGGCGGCGAGGGCGACTACATCGACCTCGCGGTCTACGAGTGCCAAGCGGGCTTCCGCGATCGGCGGACGGTCTACATGGCGGCCGCGGCCTACACGGGCTACCCCTCGAAGCGGGGCGGGTCGCAGATCCGGATGGGCACAGGCGTGCGCCCCACCCTGGACGGCTACGTGAACGTGCTGGGCTCGGGCAACCGACTGCCGGCGCTGCTCACGATGATCGAGCGCGAGGATCTGCTGCAGAACCCGGACATCTTCAAGCCACCGGCGTTCGTCCCGCAGGACCTGGTCGACGAGGTGGAGGCCTCCTACCTCGTGTACCTGATGCAGCACACCAAGATGGAGGTGGTGACGCGCGCGCAGGAGCTGGGCATCCTCTCCGGCGCGGTCATGACCACCGAGGACCTGCTCACGGACCCGCACTACCGCAGTCGCGGGATGTGGGACACGATCGACCACCCGGCCACGGGGCCCCTCGAGTACCCCGGGCGCCCCACGATCATGAGCGACTCGCCGCGGCCGGCGCCGCGTCGCGCGCCGCTGCTCGGCGAGCACAACCTCGAGGTGTACGTCGACCGCCTCGGCTTCACGAAGCAGGACGTCGTCGCGATGCGTGCCGAGGGCGTCATCTAGTCGCGATCGAGTCGCGCCCCAACTGGAGGTATGAGATGGCGAAGAACGCACGACTCCCCCTGGAGGGGGTGCGCATCGCGGACGTGACCGTCGTCTGGGCGGGGCCGCACGTCACGCAGCTCCTCGCGGAGTGGGGCGCGGACGTGATCCGCGTGGAGCCGATCAACCGCATCCAGCCCTTCTCGCGTGGCGGCGACTCGCAGGTCACGAAGGAGCAGGCCGAGGCGATGGGCAAGGCGGGGACGCCCACCGGCATGTACCCCGGCTTCGACCCCGGCCACGACCGCTGGAACCGCAACGCGGGGTTCAACGCGCACTCGCGGAACAAGCGCTCGATGGCGTGCGACTTCAACACGCCGGAGGGCCGCGAGGCGTTCATCCGCCTCCTCAAGGTCAGCGACGCGTTCATCGAGAACAACGTCCCGGTGACGATCAACAAGGCAGGCCTCGACTGGGACGTGGTCAAGGAGATCAACCCGCGCCTGATCATGCTCCGCATGCCGGCGTTCGGCCTCTCCGGGCCGTACGGCAACTTCCGCGCGTTCGGCACGCACGTCGAGGGGATGATCGGCCACCACCTGATCCGCGGGTACCCGGAGGCGGGGCCCGACTACACGGGCGAGGCGTTCACGGCCGACGCGATGGCGGGTGTGCTCGGCGCGCTCTCGATCGTCATGGGGCTGCGTCACCGCGAGCGCACCGGGCGCGGCCAACACATCGAGATGCCGCTGGCGGAGTCGTTCCTGCCGGTGTTGGGCGAGTTCATCATGGACTACACGATGAACAAGCGCGTGGCGGAGCCGCAGGGCAACCGTCACCCCTCGCACGCGCCGCATGGGGTGTATCCGACGGCGGGCAGCGACCAGTGGATCGCCATCGACGTGGACTCGGATGGGATGTTCGCGGCGCTCTGCGCCTGCCTCGGCAAGCCGGAGCTGGCCGAGGACGAGCGCTACCGCGGGCAGCTCGAGCGGTGGAAGCACCGTGACGCCCTCGACAAGGAGATCGGCGCGCTCACCCGCGGCCTCTCGAAGGAGGCGCTCTTCCACCAGCTGCAGGCGGCGGGCGTCAACGCCGCGCCCGTGAACAACGAGGTGGAGGCGCTGGCCGACCCGCAGCTGAACGCCCGCGAGTGGTTCAAGCAGATCGAGATGCCCACGGTGGGCACGCACAAGTACCCGGGCTACCTCTTCAAGATGGAGCGCACGCCCGACGAGGTGCGCCTGCCACCGCCGCTGCTGGGCCAGCACAACGAGGAGATCTACCTCGACCTGCTGGGGTTCACCCGCGCGGAGTACGAGGCCATGATCGCGAAGGGCATCGTGGGGGACACGTACGCGCCGGAGGTGCTGGCGGCGGTCCAGGGCGCCCTCTAGCGCGCCGCGATCCCTCGTGGGGTGGGTGGGGCGCCCGCGTCGGGCGCCGCGCGCAGGTACGTAGCACGGGCCGGCTGTAGCCTCGGCCGGTGGACCTCCTCGACGCGTTGTTGCTGGTGCTGGTCGGGTTCGTCGTGGGCGCGTACGCGGCGGCGATCGGCGCGGGCGGCGGCTTCCTGATCACGCCGCTCCTCCTGCTGCGGTATCCCACCGCGCTGCCCGTGGAGGTCACGGCGGCCTCGCTCACGGTGGTCGCGCTGTCGGCGGGGGTGTCCTCCGGCGTGGCGGCCGTCGGGCGGCGCATCGACTACGGGGTCACGGCGCTCCTCGCGGTGTCCACGGTGCCGACAGCGCTCGTCGGTGCGGCGCTGACGGACCTCGTGCCGCGGACGCTGTTCTCGCTGGGCATCGCGGCCCTGTTGCTGGCGCTGGCCGTGTACCTCACCGTGCGGCCCCGCTCGCTCTTCGTGACCCCGGTCCGCCGAGGCTGGCGGCGGGAGTTCACGGAGGGCGCCGACACGTACGTGTACACCGTGCCCGTGGCGCGGGCGGTTGTGGGTGCGGCGGCGGCGGCGTTCGTCTCGGCGCTCTCCGGCATCGGTGGCGGGCCCTTCCACGTGCCCGTGGCCACGCGCATCGCGCGCATCCCGCACCGCCTCGCGGTCCCGTCCGTGCAAATGACGATCCTGACGCTGTCCGTGGTGGTGGTGGCGTACCACCTCGCGATGGGGCACGTGGGGCCGCCGATGCAGGACGTGCCGTGGCTGGGAGTGGGGATCGTGGCCGGCAACCCGGTGGGCCAGTGGCTGAACCGACGGCTGGGCGAGGGGCCGCTCACGAGGGCGCTCGCGGCCGGGCTGCTGCTGATCAGCCTCCGTACGGCGTGGGGCGCACTCTAGCGTGAGCGGAGGCCTCGCGAGGCGGCACGCGGCGCACAGCACTTGACGGGAATATCGCGACTCCACCACCGTGAGTCGCAACCTGCACGAGTACGCCTCGATCGGAACGGGAGCGCCGATGTTCGCCGAGCGACGCCAGAAACTCATGCGCTCGATGCGCGGTGGTGTGGCGATCTTCGCCGGGGCCCACGAGGTGCTTCGCAACGGCGATGTGCACTTCGATTTCCGCCAGTCCTCGACGTTTCACTACCTGACGGGGTTCGACGAGCCGGACGCTGTGGCGGTCCTGCGGCCGGGCCACGCGCAGCCGTTCGTCCTCTTCGTGCGGCCGCACGACCCGGCGATGGAGATCTGGGTGGGGCCGCGCGCCGGCATCGAGGGGGCGCAGCGCGACTTCGGGGCGGACGCGGCGTTCGCCATCGACGACCTGGAGGCGGAGCTGCCGAAGCTCCTGGTCGAGGCTGACACCGTCTACTTCTCGCTGGGTTCCGACGACCGGGTGCAGAGCATCATCACCGGCGCGATCGGCCGCCGGCGCGCGGCCCCGAACGCCCTCGAGCAGATCATCGACCCCGCTCCCCTGCTGGCCACGATGCGCCTGATCAAGTCGCGCGAGGAGCTGGAGCTGCTGCAGCGCGCCATCGATGTCACGGGCGCGGGCATCGACGCGGCGGTGCGCGCGACGAAGCCGGGCATGCACGAGTACGAGGTGCAGGCCGTCCTCGAGGGTGAGTACCGGCGCGCGGGCGCGATGCGACTGGGGTTCCCCTCGATCGTGGCGGGGGGACCGAACTCGTGCACGCTGCATTACGTCGCGAACAACCGCAAGCTGGGGCGCGGCGACCTGCTGCTGCTCGACACGGGTGCGGAGTGGGACTACTACAGCGCCGACGTGAGCAGGACGTTCCCTGCCGGCGGTGACTTCTCTCCCGAGCAGCGCGCGGTCTACGACATCGTGCTGGACGCGCAGCAGGCGGGCATCGAGGCGACGCGGCCCGGCGCCACGTTCATGGACGTCCACGAGGCGGCTGTGAAGGTGGTGACGCAGGGCCTCCGCAAGCTCAAGGTCCTCGAGGGGCGCGTCGACGCGCTGATCAAGGCGGCGGCGTACCGTCCTTACTTCATGCACGGGACGAGCCACTGGCTGGGGCTGGACGTCCACGACGAGGGCCCGTACCGCTCCGGGGCGCGATCCATCGAGCTGAAGGCCGGGATGGTGCTGACGGTGGAGCCCGGGATCTACATCGGGCCGAAGGCCGAGGCGCCGCGGGAGCTGCGCGGCATCGGTGTGCGCATCGAGGATGACGTGCTGGTGACGCGGACCGGGCACCGCAACCTCAGCGAGCGCATCCCGCGTGACCCGGCCACCCTGGAGGCGATGGCGGGCAGCAACGTGTAGCCTCGACGGTCGGACTCGTACGCCGGGTCCGGCCATCGTGATCCGCGCAGCGGATCGGCAGCGGGGAGGTGACCATGCCGCGCGTCGTGCACTTCGAGATCCAGGCCGAGCAGCCGGAGCGGGCGATCGCCTTCTACTCGGGCGTGTTCGGGTGGCAATTCCCGCAGTGGATGGACGGCTACTGGGGCATCGTGACGGGCACCGAGGGTGAGGCGGGGATCGATGGCGGACTGATGCCGCGTCGAGGGCCGGCACCGACCTCGGGGGCACCGACCAACGCGTTCGTCTGCACGATCGCGGTGGATGACGTCGAGGCGTACGCCGCGCAGGCGGTCGCCCACGGCGGCGAGGTGGTGGTGCCTCGGATGAGCATTCCCGGGGTGGGCTACAACATGTACTGCACGGATACCGAGGGCAACATCTTCGGGCTGTTCACGGACGACCCCTCGGCGAGCTAGCGCGCGCCGCCGGGCGACGGTCGCCGGGCACGCCCTCGCATGATCGCGCGAGCATCTGGGGTCGGGGCGAGCTAATGCCCACCACATGTCGGGGTGCTGGCTCGCGCCTACCGTGAACGCGGACGTTCCGACCTCGGGCGCCAGGATGGAAGCAGGTCCCGTGCGAGCAAACATGTGGATCGCGGTGCCGCTCGGGGGCGTCGCCCTGATCCTCGGCGCGTGCGCCGGCGAGTCGGTGCCAGCGACACCGACCCCGCGCGCCTCGGCGGCGACGGCGCAGCTGACGACGACCGTACCGCCCTCGGCGGCCACGACGGCCACGAAGAGCGCGGCGACCGCGGCCGCGAGCGCGACCGTTTCGACGGCCACGACAGCCACCACCGGCTCAACCCCGGCGGCGACCGCGACGACCACGGCACCGGCGGTCCGCAAGGTGAACGCGAACACGGCCACCCGCGCCGAGATCCAGGCAGCGCTGGAGGCGGCCGGAGTGCCGAACGCCTCGAACTGGTCGCGCGAGGTGGTCGAGTACCGGCCGTACGCCGCGACCGACACGAACTGGAGCAAGCTCCGCGGCGAGCTCGCGAAGTACAACCCCGGCCCCGGGGTCGTCGACCTGATCATCTCCGCCCTCGAGCGGTAGGGGGCTCGGCGTGGGGCGCCTCGATGGGCTGAGCGCGCGCGCGGGGCTGCTCGCGCTCGGCTGGCTCGGGCTCACCGGGACCGTGGCGCAGCTGGTGCTGGACCGCCACTGGAGCTCGTTCTGGCAGCTGCCCCCGTGGCTGGCGCTGATCGCGACCGGGTTCGCGTTGCGGCTGGCGGCGCGCGCCGAGGCGTCTTCGCGGCGCCTGGCGCGGTGGCTGGCGTTGCTGGTGACCGCGATCGCCCTCGCGGGCGTCTACTTCCACATCGAGGGGAACTACCAGGCGGGGCCGCTCGACCAGCGGTTCTCGGCGACGTGGGAGGCGCTGCCGCTCGCGACGCGCCTCTGGACCGCGGCGACGCAGGGCGTGGGGCCGTCGCCGGTGCTCGCCTCGGGGGCGCTGGTGATGACGGCGCTGGTGGTGGTGCTGGCGACGGGGCGGCGCGCCGCCGACTGAGGCGAGCGCACGTGCGGGCTCGGGCGCGGGTCAGGATGCCGGTCGGCGCCGGGCGAGGGGCGTCGGCGCTAGGCCGCTTCGACGGCGTCCGAGACGGGCTTCACCGCCTCGGTGGGGGCCTGTGCGACCTGAGTGGAGGGCGGGGCGGGCTGGGCGACCTCGGGCGTCGTGGTGGCGCCGGGACGGGCGTCCGCCTGCGCGCGACGGATCTCGGCGTAGACCTGGGCGAAGACGCGGGCGTACTCGCTCGCGATCTCGTGAGTGAGCCAGTTCGGGAGGACGCGGACGGCGAGTTCGGTGAGCCGCATCGCCGCGAAGGTGGCCGCTACCTCCGGATCGTTGGTGGTGAACGCGTCGGACTGCTGAGGGGTGGACATCGAAGAGCCTCCGTGCGCAGGACTCGTGACTCCTGTGTACACCGTGCGCTCGCTACGAGGCATCAAGGAAGTGTGTGAGCCGGAGGGCGAAGGCGCCGCCTG
>CADEHD010000108.1 GCA_902827055.1 uncultured Chloroflexota bacterium
CTCGTGCGGCGGATCACCGACGACGGCTACCTGAAGTTCGAGACGCTGGGCGGCTGGCTCGACCAGGCCATCATCAACCAGCGCTGGCGGGTACTGACGCGGAGCGGCGTGGTGCCCGGGGTCACGGGCATCAAGACCGTGCACGTGATGACTCCCGAGGCGCGCGGGCAGGTCTTCAAGAAGCAGGACATGTTCATCGACGTGGGCGCGCGGAGCCGCGAGGACGCCACGGAGCGACTCGGGATCCGCCCGGGCGACCCGGTGGTGCCGGACAGCCGCTTCCAGCCGCTGGCGGGAGACACGCGCTACCTCGCGAAGGCGTGGGACGACAGGGTCGGGCTCGCCGTGATCACCCTCGCGCTGCGCGAGCTGGCCTCGAGCGGGCACCCCAACGAGGTGGTGGCCGTCGCGACGGTGCAGGAGGAGGTGGGCCTGCGCGGCGCCCAGACCTCGGCGCACGCGGTGCAACCAGACATCGCGGTCAACGTCGAGTCAGGGGTCGCCGCGGACTACCCCGGAATCACGCAGGACGAGGCGCAGGAGCGACTCGGGGGCGGCCCGGGCCTGTTCCTCCACGACTCATCGATGCTCCCGAACGTGCGCCTGCGCGATTTCGTGGCCGACATCGCCAGCGACCTCGGACTGTCGCTCCAGTACAACGTCCTGAGCGGATACGGACAGGATGGGTCGGCCATCCAGCGCGCCTTCGCCGGGGCGCCGGTGGTGAACCTCACGGTGCCCGTGCGCTACCTCCACAGCCACACGGGGGTCGTGGAGCGCTCGGACATCGAGGGCGCGGCGCGGCTGCTTGCCGAGATTCTGCGCCGCCTCGACGCCGCGACCGTGGCGAGGCTGCGCGCGTTCGACGACTAGCGGTCGGCCGGAGTCGAGCACGTTCGTGGCGTGAGGGGCCGAACGTGGTCGTCTCGGGGGTTGCCCCGATCGAATGTAACGAGCCCGCGCTGGTACGCTCGGATGGAAATGTGGCCCGCACGGACTGACCCCCGGCCCGCGACCGCCCCACCGGTGTTGTCGCTCATCGAATCTGCGCGCGTGGCCTCGCCACGGGCGTTGTGGTATTCGCGCCCCGCGATCGGGATCGCGCTCGCGATCGTGCTGGTGGCGGCGACCTCCGTGCGTTTCGCACCACTGCGCGGGGACGTCTTCCCCGCGAACGACGGCGGCCTGTTCTGGGTGATGATCGAGGACCTGCGCGCGAACGGGTTCTGGCTGCCGGCCACGACTTCCTACAACAACCTCGATATCCCCTTCGCCTATCCGCCACTCGCCTTCTACGTGGCCGGCGCAGTGTCGTCGCTGTTCGGCATCGACAGCATCGAGGTCGTGCGGCTCATGCCGGTGATCGTGTCGATCGCCACCACGCTAGCCATTTTTCCCCTGGCGAAGCGTCTGACCGGCGACCCGTGGATGGCCGTGTTCGCGACGGCGGCGTTCGCCGTCCTGCCGCGCGCGTACGTCTGGATGGTCATGGGAGGCGGGCTCACGCGGAGTCTCGGGTTCCTGTTTGGCGTCCTGGCGCTGACGCAGCTCTACGACCTCTACGACCGCGGGGGACGACGCCCACTGCTCCTCGCGCTGCTGTTCGCAACGGGCGCGGTGCTCAGTCACCTCGAGGCCGGGTGGCTCGTGGTCTACTCGAGCGTCGCGTTCTGGGCGAACGGTCGCCGCGGCAAGGATGGCCTGGGGGACACGCTGATTCTCGGTGGGGTGGGCGCCGTGCTCACCGCGCCCTGGTGGGGGACCGTCATCGCCAACCACGGGCTGGCACCGTTCGTAGCCGCGCTCGGCAGCGGCGAGCGATTCACGTCCGGCCTGCAGATGCTGTCGCGGTTCGCCTTCTCCGACACGCCGGGGTTCGACATCATCGCGGTGTTCGGGCTGGCCGGGCTCTTCGCGACCCTGCGCAGGCGGCAGCTCCTGCTCCCGTCGTGGCTCTTCCTGATCTTCGCGATGGATCCTCGAGCGGGTGCGTCGTACGCCATGGTTCCGCTCGCCAGTCTCGCCGCGCTCGGGTTCTTCGATCTCGCGAAGGGCACGACGGAACGGCTGATTCCGGCCGAGACGGCCGCGCGCGGGGCGCTCGGGCGCTGGGTGGACGAAGTCCGGGAGGCGCTCCCGCCGGTCAGCGCGGCCGTCGCGATCGCAGTCCTCTGGCTCGCGATGGGGATCGCCGCGCCCGTCGCGGCTCGGGAGCCGCTACTCATCCTCTCGCCCGCGGATCGCGAGGCGATGGAGTGGGTGCGCGAGTCGACGCCGGTCGAAAGCAGATTCTTTGTGCTGTCGCCCTCGACGGGCTGGTGGTCGGACATGCAGGGCGAGTGGTTCCCCGCGCTCGCACAGCGCCACAGCATCGCGACGGTCCAGGGGCACGAGTGGTTGTCGGATGTGCCGTTCGACGAGGCCATCCAGCTGCAGCTGGACGCCTCGTGGTGCGGCTGGTTCGACGCCGCATGTCTGCTCAACTGGTCCGAGCGCAACGACCGCGCCTTCGAGTACGTCTACGTGCCGATTGGCTCGGCGGCGGCGTACCTCGAGGAGGACCCGCGCACCCCTGTGCCGGACTGCTGCATCGCCTCGTTCGATTCGCTGCTGCGCTCCGATGGCTTCCGCCTTCGCTTCCGCAACGACCGCGTCGCGATCTTCGAGTGGGTGGGGGCACCCATCGGGAGTCGCCTCGCCTTCTAGCTCCGAACGGGCTCGCGTCGCCTCCGCCTCGCTTCTCTCGCCCCGACGAATGTCCTCCGCAGGCCGTGCGAACGGCTCCGCGCGGCGGCGTCGTGCGTGCCACACTGGATGCGGAGGTGTGTGATGACTGAGGGCACGACCGAGCGCTTCGAGCTGCATGCGGAGCAGCTCCTGGCGCGATTCAAGCAACTGGTCCACGAGGGCAACGTGCGCCGCGTCACGGTGAAGCAGGGCGAGACGACCATCGCCGTCTTCCCGCTCACGGCGGGCGTCGTGGGCGCCGTGCTCGCCCCTGCGCTCGCCGCGATCGGGGCGCTGGCCGCGATGCTCAGCGAGTGCACCGTCGAGGTGGAGCGCACGGGGGAGCCCGCCGCTCCGGCGGAGGGCGCCACCAGCGCGGCAGCGAGCTCGGACGCGCCGATGTGAACTCGGGGGTGGCGCGCCGGGCGTTGTAGTGGGGTCGGCCGGCGGTTGTCGGTCGCGAGGCCCCTCGGTACCATTCGGGCTCGCGCAGACACACCAGCGCTCGACGTGCCGAGGTAGCTCAGTCGGTAGAGCACGCGACTGAAAATCGCGGTGTCCCCGGTTCGATCCCGGGCCTCGGCACCACTTTCTTTCTGCCGTCCGTTTCGCCCCGGGTAGCGCTCTCGCGGGAGCTTCGCCATGCGTCAGGCCCTCGCTCGTACGCGCTCCTGGACTCGGCTCCAGTTCGTCGCCCTGCCGCTCGGGCTGCTCCTCGTGGGGCTCGCGGTTCTCGCCGGGCCGGGGCCCGATGCTGGGGCCGCGCCCTCGAACCGCGTGACGTGGGGCGGCGAGGAGCGCTTCCTCGGCGGCGCCAACGTGCCCTGGTTCAACTGGGCCTGTGACTTCGGTTGTGGCGCCTCGGGTGGGGTGAGTGACCCGGCGGTCCGTACGGCCCTCGACGAGCGCTTTCGCCGCTTCCGCGCGACTGGCCTCGATACGCTGCGCTGGTGGATGTTCGAGCCGGGGCCGGGCGGGACGATCGCGCAGATCCGTCCGGGACCGGGCGGCACGCTCGAGGTGAGCCCGACGGTCTACGCGGACATCGACGCCGCATTGCAGCTCGCGGAGCAGCACGACCTGCACTTCGTGTTCGTCCTGTTTGCGGGGGTGGGTGCCGACCACATGCCGCCCGGGTGGGTGAACGACCCGGCGCAGCGCCAGCAACTCGCGAGTGCGCTCGGGACGCTGTTCGCGCGCTACGGGAACAGCGAGCGCATCCTCGCCTGGGACATCTTCAACGAGCCCGAATGGCAGATCTGGAACGGCCTGGCCTCCGAGCAGAACGCGGTGGCACTCGCGCGGCTGATCGAGCAGGAGGTCCACGCGCGATCGCGCGCGCTCGTCACCCTCGGTCAGGCGACGCTGGACGGGATTCCGATGTGGCAGAGCGTCCGCATCGATTTCCATTCGCCGCACTGGTACTCCTCGATCACCTCGGGCGGCGGTTGCGCCGGGTGTCGCGACTACGCCTCGGTGTCACGGCAGTACGGCACCACGGTGCCGGTGGTGATCGGCGAGTGGGACGCCCCCGACTCCGCGCTGACCGACCAGCGCTGGCGGCACTGGTTCGACGCGGGGTACGCGGGTGCATGGGCGTGGTCCCTGTTCCCCGAGCGCACCAACGACCGCATTCCGATGGGGTACGCGTCCGCCTCGGCGTTTGCGGCTGCGCACCAGCTGGCTCGCCCGGTGACATCGACCCCGGTCGGGCCGCCGACGACGCCCGGCGCGCAGCTCACTGCGGGCCCGATCCCGGCGAGCGGCTCGGTGGCTTTGCTGGTCTTGACCGCGGGGTCGTCGCCGACCGGACTGGTCGAGTACCTGTCGGCCGGGGGGTGCCGCCCGGTCGCGCTCGCGCTGCTGCAGGGCGGCGCCTGGCGCGTCTACGTGACCGGCGCTCCCAGCGTCGTGAACAGCGCGTTCCCGGCGACGTTGCAGGCGGGCGTGCCCCTGTTCGTGCGCTGCGCGTAGTCTCGCGGGCCGCTTCGACGTCGCCACTCCGCCCGTTCGAGACGCACTACGCTCACCGGGTGGTGGCGTTCTCGGTCGCCTCGCGGCGTGCGGGCGTCTGAGCGGGTGCCGCCCGTGCCGCGCACGCAGGGAGGTCGCATGGGGACACTGCCACGGCGACGCCTCGGGCGCACCGGCCTCATGGTGGCCGAGCTCGGGCTCGGGGCGATGGACACGCCGCAGTCGCCCGAGGGCGCGGACACGGTCCGGGCAGCCATCGAGGCGGGCATCGACTTCATCGATACCGCGCGCGAGTACGCCGGCAGCGAGTTCCTCATCGGGCAGGTCGTGCGCGAACGTGCCGACGCGGGACTCGGGTTCCCCGCGCACGTGGGGAGCAAGACCTTCAGCCGCACCATCGATGGCGCCCAGCGCGACGTCGACCGCTCGCTGAGCATGCTCGGCCTCGAACGTGTCGCCCTCTACCAGTTGCACGACATCTCGACGCCCGAGGCCTACGCGCAGGCGATGGGCGAGGACGGCGCCCTCGAGGGCCTGCAGGTCGCGCGCTATCGGGGGCTGATCGAGTACATCGGCGTCTCGTCGCACGACCTCGAGGTGGCCGAGCAGCTGATCCGGTCGGGCGCGTTTGACACCGTGATGCTGGAGTACTCGGCGTTCTACCCGGCCTCGCGCGCGCTCATCGAGCTGGCGCACCGCCTCGACGTGGGCGTGATCGTGATGCGGCCGGTCGGAGGCTCGGGGCGCATGAGCGTCATCCGGGGGCGGCAGGCGGCTGGCACCGCCGGCGCGCTCACGCCGGCAAACCTGCTGCGCTATGTGCTCGCGCAGCCCGGGGTGTCCGTGGCGATTCCCGGCGCGAGCTACCCCGCGCGCATCATCGAGAACGCTGCGGCCGTGTCGACCGCCGAGCCGATGAGCGAGGCCGAGCAGCGCGCCCTGGAGGCGGAGGCGGCGCGGCTGTACTGACGGAGGCGCGGCTGTCGTCGTTGTCACGCGCTTCCCATCCGGCGCAAGAGCGCAGACCATCGAGCAATGACGACCAGCCCCGCTCGCCCGATCGTGCTGCGCGCCGCCATCGACGCGGTGGTCGCGCCCGCCGAGGTCGTGGCGGCGTCACGCGCTCTGCTCGAGCGCCCACCAGCGGGCGACGTCGTGCGGCTGTTTCGCACCCGGGCCTGCGTCGCGTTCGGTCCCAAGGACGAACGGGCCTCCGGCTACTCGCGCGCCGTCGAGGCTGCGCAGGCGGCGGGCTTCGAGCCCGTGCCACGCCTCGAGGGTGGGCGCGCCGTCGCCACGGGGCCGGCCACCCTCGGCATCGCCTGGACCGTTCCCGGCGGGGACGGTCGCGCGCGGATCCGTCCGCGGTTCAGCATGCTGGCCGCGATCGTGGCCGAGGCGCTCCGGGAGCTGGGCGTCGCCGCCGAGGTGGGGCCGGTCGCCGGGGAGTACTGCCCGGGCGACTTCAGCGTGGGCGTGGGTGGTCGCGTGAAGGTCGCGGGCCTTGGACAGCGCGTGACCGCGGGGGGCTCGCACCTCGGGGCCTTCGTGGTGGTCGACGACGCGGTGCAGCTTCGCGAGGTGCTCGCGCCGGTGAACGAGGCGCTGGGGGTCGCGTGGGAGCCGCGCTCGCTGGGGAGCGTCGCCGACCTCGTAGGCCCCGGTGTGGGCCTCGAGGCGGTGGCGCGTGCCGTCGAGGGCGCCTTCGGGCGTCGTTTCCCGCTGGTGGCGGCGCACGCGGAGCCGCCGAGGCCGGGCCGGGAGGGCCACGATGACCGATGACCGGACGGACCAGCCCGGCGCCATGCCGAGGCTGCGGCGGCTGCCCCTGCACGACCGACACCTGGCGCTGGGGGCGCGCATGGCGCCCTTCGCTGGCTGGGAGATGCCGCTCCAGTACGAGGGCGTGCTTGAGGAACACCACGCGGTGCGCGAGCGCGCGGGGATGTTCGACGTGTCGCACATGGGGCGGGTGCGCCTCGAGGGGGCCGACGCCGGCGAGGAGCTGCGCCGCGTCACGACGTTCGACGTGCGGCGGCTCGCACCGGGGGAGGCGCACTACTCGCTGTATTGCACGGAGGACGGTGGCATCGCTGACGACGTGTTCGTGTATCGCCTCGGGGAGACGCGCTGGCTCGTGGTCCAGAACGCCGCCAACGCCGAGGCGGGCACGGCGCGGCTGCGCGCGGCGGTGCCCGGCGCCGACGACGTCACGGCCAGCACGGTG
>CADEHD010000109.1:0-4652 GCA_902827055.1 uncultured Chloroflexota bacterium
ACTCGGCGCTGTGGCACAAGTGGTACCAGAACGGCTGGTCCGGCTGGGAGAGCCTCGGTGGCAGCCTGGCCGGCTCGCCCGCGGCAGTCTCCTGGAGCAATGGCCGCATCGACGTGTTCGTGGAGGGCCGCGACTCGGCGCTGTGGCACAAGTGGTACCAGAACGGCTGGTCCGGCTGGGAGAGCCTCGGTGGCAGCCTGGCCGGCTCGCCCGCGGCAGTCTCCTGGAGCAATGGCCGCATCGACGTGTTCGTGGAGGGCCGCGACTCGGCGCTGTGGCACAAGTGGTACCAGAACGGCTGGTCCGGCTGGGAGAGCCTTGGCGGGGTGCTCAACAGCGCTCCCGCCGTGTCCTCGTGGGCCCCGGGTCGCCTCGACGTGTTCGTGGTCGGCACGGACTCCGCACTCTGGCACAAGTGGTACCAGAACGGCTGGTCGGGGTGGGAGCGGCTCGGCGGCGTCCTTACCGGTGCTCCCGCCGCCGTGTCCTGGGGACCGAACCGGATCGATGTCTTCGGCCCCGGCACCGACTCGGCGATGTGGCACAAGTGGTGGGCCCTGGTCCCGACCGTGCGACTGCACACGAAGGTGCTGACGGCTCCCACGGTCGCGGTCGCCACCGCCGTGCAGCGCATGCGCGAGGTCTATGGCGCGAGCGGGATCGCGGTCGAGCACGTCTCCAACGAGATCTTGAACCTCCCGGCGCTGAACGACGTCGACGTGGATCGGTGCGTCCGCGGCGAGACCTCGGCCGAGCAGAACCAGTTGTTCGCCAACCGCAACAATGCCGGGCCCAACGATGTCGTGGTCTACTTCGTGCGGTCCACCAACCCGCCGTTCAATGGGTGCGCCGCGCATCCGGCCGGGCGGCCCGGGGCGGTCGTCGCCCAGGGCGCGACGCAGTGGACGCTCGGTCATGAGGTCGGGCATGTCCTGGGCCTCAACCACGTGAACAACAACGACCGGCTGATGACGGGCAACGGGACGGCCAACATCACCAACCCGCCGCCCGACCTTGTCGGGGGCGAAGTCGGGACCATGAACGCCAGCCCCTTCACCCAGGACGTCTAGGAGGTCCCCCGATGGCAGTGACGATGGAGGACGTGCGGCGCATTCTTGACGCGGAGGAACCGGACTACGAGGCTTTGGCCCTGCTCGGAGCGGACAGTCTGCCTCACCTGCAGAAGCTGGCCGCCGGGCCTGACCCGATGCTCGCCTCGAAGGCCGTGTACGCCGCCAGCCTGGTCGACACCGACGCTGGCCGGGACCTGATCGCCGCAGCCGCGACCAGCGACCAGGTCCTGGTGCGCCTCGCGGCCGCCGGGGCCGCGGCGAACCTCTCGGCCGCGGCGGCAAGTGCCGTGCTGCTCGACCTGGTGCGCGATCCCGACGACGGGGTGCGCAAGCGCGCTCGTAACGCGGTTCCCGACGATGCGAGCGACGAGCTGCGGGCCGCCGTTGGTGAGAACGGCGAGGATCGGGCGCGCGGCGAGTCGGGCGTGGGCGCCGGTGCGATCGGCACGGGCCAGCTCTCGGCCACGATGCCGGGCGAGGAGGCCGATGCCAGCCGGATGCCCGGTGAGGTGGAGGGCGCTGGCCTGATGCCGGGCGAGCAGCCCTCGTCTGGGACGGCGCCCTCGTCGGGGCGCATGCCTGGCGAGCGCTAGCGGCGTCCCTCGGGCCCCGACCACCGCGGGCGCCACCTCCCAGGCCCGGCGTCGACCCAACCGCGCGGCGGCCTCAGACCGAGGCTGCCGCGCTTTCCTTTCGCCCCCCCCCCCGAGGGTCCCTCGGCCGTCCAGCGGCCCTTCCGGGCGGCGGGGTTTCGTCGATCCCGGCGACGCCAGAACGCGTAGGCGATTCCGAATCTAAGATCACCCTGCGCCCCCGTAGCTCAGTGGACAGAGCAACGGACTTCTAATCCGCAGGCCGGAGGTTCGAATCCTCCCGGGGGCGCCAGCAGCCTCGGAGCCCCCGCGAAGGCCCGAGTTCGCCTCGAGCGCCATCCCAACTCGGGGTCACCCCTACGGTGTCCCCCGGATTCGTCCGAGGGGTCCACTCACCGATCATTACGGCGACGTCTGCTGCCTGCGCCCTGATTGGTCGGCCACGAGTGCACCTCTACCGCCGCGCTCTGCGCATCACTCCCACGCTCGCCGCGCTTGTGCGCCCAACGGGCCGACTCGCCCTCGCGATGGCGACCCTCGGCGCGGTGCTCGCGGCCTCGGCGCAGCTCGCGCTGGCCGACACCCCACCCGTCGAGGTGAGCAGCGCGCAGTACGTCCCTTCGACTCGCGAACTGGTGGTGGAGTACACCGCACCCGGCACGCAGCTGCCGCGCATCGAGGTTGACGGTCGTGACGTGCCCGTCGCCGAGTCGGCGCGCGCCGTCGCCGGTCGCACGGGCTCGGTCGTGTTCGCCATCGAGGCGAGCTCGAGCACGGCTGGGGCACGCCTCGAGCAGCAGCTGCAGTTCGCGCGCGCATTTGTCGACGCGCTCCCGCCCGAGGTCGCCGTCGGCGTCGTCTACTTCGGCGACACCGTCCGCGAGGCCGAGGCGCCCACCCGAGACCGCGCGACCACGCTCGCCGCCCTCGCCAGTCCTCCCGTCGGCTCTGCCGCCGTGCTGTACGACGGTGTCGCAGCCGCCGCCGACCTGGTGGGGACCGCGCCCGGTCCTCGGACGCTTGTCGTGCTGACCTTCGGGTGGCACTTCGGAGCGCAGGGCACCACGCGCGGCGAGAGCATCGAGGCAGCCCGCGCCAGCGGTGCCACGGTTCACTCCGTTGCCGTCGGCGCCGACTTCGATGCCCCGTACCTGCGAGACCTGGCGGCGAACGGGTCGTTCCGCACTCAGACTGACGCCACCGCTGCGAGCGAGCTCGCCCAGGGCGCCGCCGCGTCGCTGTACCAGCTCCGACTCCCGCTCGAGCTCAGCGAGGGCGAGCACTCGGTGCGCGTCGACGTCGGCGGCACGGTCGCCGAGCGCGCCTTCCGCGGTGGCCTCGCGTCCACCTCGACCGCCCCGGTGCCCTCGACGGGTGCGCCGTCGACCGGCGCTCCGGGGTCGCCCGCCGTTACGCCGACCGAGACCACTCCCGGTGGTTCGAGCTGGACCGGGCGCGCCCTCGGAGCGCTCGGCGTGCTCGCTGCGCTCGCCGGTGCCGCACTCGGCGCGTGGCGCTGGAGTGCAGGCCGTCGCCTGCCGAGTATCCGCCGCGACCCCTCGACCACCACCGACGCGCCGGCCGCGGCGCAGTCGCTGAGCACCGACACAGCCGTGCCCTCCGGCGCGACCGCCGTGACCACCTCGGTCAGCCCCCGGATGTCGACGCAGGACCGCCTGCGACAGCTCGCCGCGGAGGCCGTGCGCCCCGTCGACGCCTCGAGGGCCGGCGAGCCCACCGCGCCTCCGGCCGAGCGCGACGCGCCGGTCGCTTCCGAGGCGATCGCCACGCAGGTGATGGGCTGGGACACGGGTGCCTCGACGAGTCCTGTCGCCGACCTCGTGTCGGACATCCCCGCGCCCGTCGAGCTGCGCCAGGTGCCGCCACCCGCCGACACGCAGGTGACGGTGCCTGCGCCCACCACGGGTGACGACCGCGCCTCGACGGCGGGGCTCCAGCCGGAGCGTCCTTCCGAGTCGCTGCCGAGCCGGCTCCTCGACCGGGTCCGTCGCTGGCGTGCAGCGGGCGAGCCCGAGGGGGCCGCGACCTCGTCACCGCGCCGCATGCCCGTCGCCACCTCGGTCGAGGCGCGCATTCGCCAGGCCCTCCAGCGCCGCGTCCTCGCGGTGCAGTTCCAGCCGGTCGTCGATGCCTCGACGGGGCAGCTGGTCGGCGGTGAGGCGCTCATCCGCGTCGAGGGCGAATCCGACGTCCCGTCCGCGCGCAGTGTCGTCCGCGAGGCGTCTGCCCTGGGACGCATGCCGGAGATCACCGCGTTCGTCATCCCCGAGGCGTGTCGCACCGCAGCAGCCGTTGCCGCGGCGGGTCACAGCGCGCCGATCTCCGTCAACATCACCGCCGAGCAGCTGCTCGACCGCGACTTCATGCGCGTGCTCACCGGCGCGCTGCTGGAGCACAGCGTCCCCGCCGGTCAGCTTGCACTCGAGGTGCCCGAGTAGTCCCTCAGCGGCAATGCGGCGGCCGCGACGGTGCTCCACGACGCGTCGCGCCTCGGCGTGCTCATCGTCATCGACGACTTCTGGGCGAGCACCAGCGAGCTGCTCCCGCAGCTACCCGCGTTGCACGCCGTCAAGGTCGACGTCTCGCACGGGAGTGGCAGTCCTCGCGCGGAGCTCGAGCTGCGACGCGTCGTCGCGAGCGCCCGCGAGGCCGGCGTGCCTGCGATCGCGAAGCGTGTGGAGTCCTCGGCGGACCGTGCCTTCGCGACGGCGCTCGGCTTCGACCTGATGCAGGGCAACGAGTTCTCCCGACCGGTCTCGGGCGAGGACTTCACCCATATCGAGCAGGGCGGCCTGACCGGGTCGGGTGGCGATGGTCCCGATGGCGGGCAGTTCGCCAGCTGGGGCGACTCGTCGTACCGCAACGTCGCCTAGGCGCAGCGCCCCGCACGCAATTGTGGAGGCGTATACGCACCTGAGCCGTCGTGAGACAATTCCCCGGCTGGCCCCGCCAGCGAGGGGGAGGT
>CADEHD010000109.1:4662-6918 GCA_902827055.1 uncultured Chloroflexota bacterium
GCGGCGCGCCGCGCCAGGGCATCTGAGCGCATTGAGTTCCCTGAGGCCTCGACAGCTCGTGGCTGTCCTGGGGCTGGCTGGGCTGCTCACTCTCGGCGCCGCGGCCGCGCCGTCCACACTCGCGGCGCCCGACGCCAACGCACCGGCCGCGGCTCGTGGCGGCGACGGGCAGTCGTGGGACCAGCTGCTCGCACGGATCGTGCCCCCACCCTCGAGGCGTCCGCCGCCCCACGCGCGCTTCAGCGAGACCCGCGTCGTCTCGCTCTACGGTTTTCCCGGCGTGCCGGTCATGGGCGCGCTCGGCGAGGGCTCACCGGAGGTCGCTGCGGCGCGCGTGCAGGCACTCGCCCGCGAGCACCAGGCAGCCGCCCCGGGGAGCCGCGTCGTCGGCGCGCTGCATCTCATCGTGGGTGTCGCCGAGGTCGCTCCCGGGTCCGACGGCACCTACCTGAGCCGCCTCGACCCGGCGGTGATCGAGCGGTACCTCGCCGCCGCGCGTGAACGGGACCTGCTGTTGTTCCTCGATGTGCAGGTCGGCTGGGCGGACCCGCTCGCCGAGGTGCAGCGACTCGAGCGCTTCCTCACTGACCCCGATGTGCAGGTCGCGCTCGATCCCGAGTTCGCGACGCGCGCGTACGGAGCGGCGCCGGGCAAGGTCATCGGCACGCTCTCGGCAACCGACGTCAACCGTGTGCAGCGCTACCTCGCCGAGGTCGTGCGCGAGCACGGGCTGCCGCCGAAGCTGCTGGTGCTGCACCAGTTCCTCGACACCATGCTCGCCGATCCGGCCTCGTATGAGGCGCTGCCCGAGGTGGAGATCTCGATCGACATGGACGGCTACGGCAGTCCCGGCGCCAAGCTCGATCACTATCAGCAGTTCGCCGTCGCGGCTCACGCCGAGCGGCCTGCGATCAAGCTCTTCTACAAGTGGGACACGCCGCTGCTCGGCGCCCGCGAACTCCACGAGCTCGCCACTCCGCCCGGCCTCGTCATCTACCAGTAGGGCGCCCGCGGCCTGCAACCCTCGTGCCGCTACCATGGGGCCTTCCCGGCGGTTGTGCGGACTCGAGGTGGCTGATGCGTGCCATTGTGGTGGACCCGGATGCCGAGGGCGGCCTGCGCATCGGCGAGGTCGCTGAGCCGACGCTCGCTGCGGACCAGGTGCTGGTCGAGGCGCGCCATCTCGCGCTGAACTACGGCGACCTCAATGGCGCGCGGAACCGGCCCGCGGGCTTCGTGCCCGGCTGGGACGCCTCGGGGGTGGTGGTGCGTGCGGCCGCGAGCGGCGGCCCGCCCGAGGGCGCGCGCGTTGTGACGACGATGGGCTCGCAGGCTGGCTGGGCCGAGCGTCGCGCCGTGGACCTCGATGAGGTGGCGCTGGTGCCGGACGATGTCGACCTCGCGGCGGCCTCGACGCTGCCGATCGCCGGGGTGACGGCACTCCGCGCGCTGACCCGGAGCGGTGCGCTCCTCGGTCGCCGCGTGCTGGTCACCGGCGCGTCTGGCGGCGTGGGTCGATTCGCGGTCCAACTCGCGGCGCTCGGCGGGGCGCATGTGATCGCGAGCGTCGGTTCGATCGCCCGAGGCGAGGGCCTCGCCGGCCTCGGCGCGGACGAGGTGGTGGTCGGCCTCGAGGGCGTCGCGGCACCGTTGCACGTCGTCATCGACAACGTCGGCGGTCCCCAGCTCGTGGCGGCCTGGCGGCTGCTCGGCGAGGGGGGCGTCATCCAGTGCATCGGCACGACGTCTCAGCAGGATGCGTCGTTCCCGTCACTCGTGGGGATGCGCCGCAGCATCGAGGCGTTCACCAAGGGCCCCCGCGCCCGCGAGGACATGGAGTACCTGCTGCGGCTGGTCCAGCGCGGCACGCTCCAGGTCGATATCGGCTGGCGCGGCTCGTGGAGCCGGATCGCGGAGGCCTCCGCGGCGCTGTTCGGTCGGCAGGTCGCCGGCAAGGCCGTGCTGGACGTGGACTAGGCGCCGCGGCTCGAGGCGGGGAGGGCGCATGGCATCGAGGCGGCCGGGCCTCATCGAGGCGTTCAGCGCGCTCGGCTACCCCGCGTACCGCCAGTTCGCGTTCTCCCTGCTGCTCACGTCGCTCGGAGCGCAGCTGCTCCAGGTCGCGATCTTCTGGCAGGTCTACGAGCTGACCGGGAGCGCGCTGCTCCTCGGACTGACGGGGCTGGCGCGAGCGCTGCCGCACATGGTCTTGTCGTTGGTCGGCGGTGTGGTTGCCGATCGCTGGGATCGAGTGCG
>CADEHD010000110.1 GCA_902827055.1 uncultured Chloroflexota bacterium
CAACTGCACAACGCGATCGCAAACTCGCTCGGACTTCCGGACCCCGCGGTCCTCGAGGTCCTGGCCGCGGCCGCGGTGCCCCCGGACACCCGGGCGCAACACCTGGAGCTGCAGGACTGGGTCCGCCTCCACGAGGCGCTGGAGCGCATGCACCCCCGGACCCTTGATGTCGTCTGACGTGGCCGCACCCGCGCCCGCGGTCATGCCCGACCTGGCGCTCGGAGTGCGCGCGCTCGCTCCCGCCAAGGTGAACCTGGCGCTCGAGGTGGTGGGGCGTCGCGGCGACGGCTACCACGACATCGACACGGTGATGACCACGGTCGACCTGGCCGACGACGTGCGCGTCTGGCCGCACACCGCGCTCGACGTGACGTACGTCGGCTCGCACGCGCGAGGGTTGCACGGGCACCCCACGGACCTCGCCGCCCGCGCCGTCGAGGCCCTCGCCCGCGCCGCAGATCGACCCGCCCAGGCACGCGTGCAGGTCACGAAGCGCATCCCGCACCCCGCCGGCCTCGGAGGCGGATCCTCGGACGCTGCCGCCACGCTGCGGGCGCTGAACGCGATGTGGGGACTCGGCTGGTCCGCCGACCGCCTCGCCGAGGTGGGTGCGCGGATCGGGTCCGACGTGCCGTTCTTCGTCCACGGCGGGATGGCCCGCTGCACCGGACGAGGCGAGCACGTCGAGCCGCTGCGGGACATGGTCGAGCTGCGGCTGCTCATCCTCCTGCCGCCGGTCGGCGCCACCGAGGGCAAGACCACGCAGCGCTACGGCGCGCTCCGGCGACCAGACTTCACCCGCGGCGAGCACGCCGCACGCCTCGCGCACCGCGTGGATCGAGGCGCCCCGCCGCCGGCGCGTGACCTGTTCAACGTATTCGAGGCCGTCGTCGAACGCACGGACACCGAGCTGACCGCACACCTCGCGGCCTACCGCGCCGCGGGCGCCCCCTCCCTGCACCTGTGCGGGTCTGGTCCGGCGGCGTACCTCCTGGTCGCCGAGCGCGCGAAGCTGGTCGAGCTCCGGCGCACGTTCCGCGACGCCGGCGCCGAGGTATTCGAGACGCGCACGCTCCGGCGGGCCGCAGCGCTCGAACTCGTGGCCGCGGAGGCGGAGCCGCCGGTCCCCCTGGCTGACCCGGGCCCCGAGCATGCCCCCGCCTGACGTCATGCAAGCGCTCCTCGCCGGCCTCATCGCCGGCGTGGGGACCGCGTTCGCCTGCACCACGTTCCTGCTCGTCGCGATCCACCGCGGCCTCCCGTTGCCCGGGCGGCTCGGCGGCGCGGGTAGCCTCCCCCTGCCGTTGATCGGGGTCATCGCGGTGAACGGGTTCCTCTTCGGCTGGACGGGGCTTGGATTGCTACTCGGCGCCGGCGTACACGCCCTGGAGCGCACCCAACCAGCCGATGGACTGCTCAGCCCGAACCTGGCATTCACGTCCGTGGTCGCGGGTTCGGTGCTCCTGCTCCTCGGCGCGGCCGCCGTCGTGCGAGGGCGCATCGGCGCGCCCGTGGTCGCCTCCGGACTCGCAGCCGCGATCGCGTTCGGCTGGGTGCTCCCCTGGCTGGCGCTGCGGGGCCGCTGAGCCCGCGACGCCGCGGCCTTCGCCCCGGATGTGAGGAAACTGACGGCTATCCGCCGAGGCTGACGCGGCGCCCGGGGACTCCCCGACTGGCACTGTGACAAGGCCATCTCGTATGCTCGCGCCACGTTCACGTAATCGCCTGTACGCAACCGTGATCCGACGGGGGGCCGGCCCTGCAACTCAACGATGGCTTCAGTGCGACCGTAGTCGATATGCACCTGCATACGCTCGGCACATCCTCGGACAGCATGCTTGACCCCGCCGAATTGCCGGAGGTCGCGCGCGCCGCTCGACTCACGGGCTACAACCTGGCCGAGCACGACCAGATCTGGGAGCGGCACCGCCAGCTGGCGTACCGCAACGAGCACAGCGACCTGTTCGTGAACTTCGGCATCGAGGTCTCGACGGAGTTCGGGCACATGCTCGCGATCGGGCTGAAGTCGTATGTGGGCGGGATCCGCCGCGCACCCAAGCTCCGCGAGGAGCTCGACAAGGTGGGCGGCTTCCTCATCGTGGCCCACCCGTTCCGCCACGTCTTCGACCCCGTGACCGCGATGCGCAAGGGTGGCGAGCCGTTCACGCTGACGGCGGAGCAGGCCGCCGAGCTCCCCGTCTTCAAGCTCGTGAACGCCATCGAGATCGGGAACGCAGCGAACACACCTCGCGAGAACTACTTCGCCGCCGAGGTCGCCAAGTACGCCGGTCTGCCCACCACCGGAGGCAGCGACGCCCACTCGCGATCCGGCGTTGGCAACTTCGCCACCGGGTTTGCGGAGAAGGTCCGCGACGAGGAGCACTTCCTGGAGCTGCTCCACGCGCGCAAGATGGAGTGCGTCCACAAGACCGCGACGGGGCGATGGGTGCGCTTCGAGGAGGGCAGCCTGGAGGCAGGCGCGGCCGAGACCGAGTAGCCTCCGCGGCCCCCCCGCGCAGCGACATCGCTATCCTCGGGCGCAGGAAACGAGGAACGTGATGGCCGCCCAGCCCCGCCTGCTGTCGATCGCGCACCCCCTGCGGCACATGCGCGTGGACAACCACTCGATCTTCAATGCGCCCGCGCTCTTCGACTACGACGTGGTCGTCATCGACCCGGGCGGAGTCTTCGAGGCCGTGCGCGACGTGCTCGAGTCGCGCGCCCTGCACACCACGCACGCCGACACCCCCGTGGCGAACGGCGAGTCGACCGCGACGCACGCCGGCCTCGCGGACGTGCTGCGACGACGGCAGAACGAGGTGGCGCGCGCCCTCGAGCGCGGCGCGCTCATCGTGGTGTTCGCGCACCCGACGGCCACCATCACCGAGGTCTCCACGTTCTCCGGACTGGACCGCTACTTCTTCCTGCCCGCACCCCCTGGCCTCGGCTGGGACGCCCGGCTCATCCAGGGGGGCGAGGGCTCCACCGTGGCGGTCACGGACCACGCCCACCCGTTCGCGCGCGTGATCGATGTCCTGCGCGATGACGTGCGGTACCGCGCGCACTTCGATGACCGAGCGCCGGGCTTCGCGGGCAACGCGCGCATCCTCGCGCGGTCCGTGGGAGGTGCCGCCGTCGCCGCCGAGTTCACCGTGGGCGCGGGGCGCATCGTCTTCCTCCCCGCGCCTCGCGAGGTGGGCGGCGAGCTCTCCGCGTCGCTCGCCACCGCGATCCTCGAGGCGAGCGACGCGATGCTCGGGCGCGCGCAGGGTGCGCCGCCATCCTGGCTCGCCGACATCACGGTCGCCGGCCTCGCCGAGCGCGATGCAGCCGTCGCGCGGGCAGCGGACGGACTCGCCACGGCGCAGCGCGCCCTCGACGCCGCCGAGGCCGCACGCGCGGAACTGGCGCTGCTGCGAGACGTGCTGTGGACCGAGCGTCCGCGCGCGCTTCTCGCGGCGACCGAGCGCTGCCTCGCGCTGCTTGGCTTCGAGCCGACCGGCGACGGCCGCGTCCGCGCACCCGAGGGCGAGCTCCTCGTCGAGGTCGCAGGGAGCGAGACCGCTGTCGGGATGGGGCCACACTACGCGGTGCGCGCCCGCCTCGAGGAGATCATCGAGGCGGAGCACCGCGCGCCACGCGGGCTGGTGGTGGCCAACGGGCAGCGCATGCACCGCCCCGAGGACCGCGACGCCGCGTTCGACGAGTCACTGCGCGTCGGCGCGGAGGCGATGCGCTACGCCCTCATCACCGCGCCCGAGCTGTTCTACACGGCCAGCGCCGCCCTCGAGGGCATGCCCGAGACCGCACTCGCGAACATCCGCCTGCGCATGCTCACCACGGACGGCCTCGTGGAACTGGACGACCTCGTGCTGGGCGCGTCCCCCGAGGGGCCGGCCGGCGCGACCGCGTGACCAGCCCCGACGCCGACCGGCACGCCCCGTACGTCCGGTACGTCGAGGCCAATCGCGCCTGGTGGAATCGCGTGGTCCCCATCCACGAGGCGTCGCGCGGCTACGACCGCGAGGGCTTCCTCAGCGGCGAGAAGCCGCTCTGTCCGGTCGAGCTCGCGGAGCTCGGGCCGCTGGTCGAGGGGCGCTCGCTGCTCCACCTCCAAGTGCCACTTCGGCATGGACACGCTGAGCTGGGCCCGGCTCGGCGCGCGCGTGGCCGGCCTCGACTTCGCGTCCGCGGCCATCGAGGCCGCACGCCGCCTCTCCGAGGACAGCGGCGTCCCGGGGCGCTTCGTGGAGGCGAACGTCTACGACGCCCCCGCCGCCCTCGAGAGGGAGCGCTTCGACATCGTCTACACGGGAATCGGCGCGCTCAACTGGCTGCCCGACATCGTGGCGTGGGCGCGAGTCGTCTCCGACTGCCTCGTGGATGGTGGCCGCCTCTACCTGTACGAGGCCCATCCGATGCGCGGAGCCCTCGACTACGACAACCCCGACCAGCAACTGCTCCTGCGCTTTCCCTACTTCTCCCAACCGGAGCCCGGCACGGACATGTCGACGGAGACCTACGTCGATGGACCCACGTTCGAGCCCATGCCGGTGCACGACTGGAATCACGGCCTCGGCGAGATCGTGACGGCGGTCATCGAGGCGGGCATGGACCTCGAGTTCCTGCGCGAGCACCGCGAGGTGCCGTGGCAGGCGCTGCCGTGGATGGAGTTCGTCGGTGACGGGCCTCGAGGCGCGGACGGCCGCTACCAGTCGGGGCGGATGTGGCGCCTGCCCGAGGCACAGCGGGACCTGGTGCCCCTCATGTACTCGCTCATGGCCACCCGACGGCGCCGGTAGCGGCAGCGGCACGACGGCCGCACTCACCCTGCTACCCTCGACGGCACGATGGCACGGACCTACCGCGTCACCCCGGCGATCCGCACGTGGAACGTCCTCGCGAGGGCGCTGATCGGCCTCGGACTGGGGGCAGGCCGCTGGCGCATCCTGACGGTTCGAGGCCGCAGGACGGGCCGCGCTTACTCAACCCCGGTTTCGCTGCTCATCCACGGCGGCCGCGACTGGCTCGTCTCCCCGTACGGGCGTCGAGGCTGGGCTGCCAACGCGCTCGCGGTCGGCGAGGTCAGGCTGCGCCGGGGCCGCGACGTGCGGAACGTTCGAGTCCGCGAAGTCTCGCCCGAGGAGGCGGCGCCCGTGCTGCGCGCGTACCTCGCGCAGGAGCCCATCACGCGGCCCTACTTCGACGTCACGCTCGACTCACCCGAGGCCGACTTCGTCCGCGAGGCCCCACGGCACCCCGTCTTCGCCCTCGAGGGGGACCGCTAGTCCAGCGGGCGGTCCGTCTCCGTCGGCGCGTCGTAGCCGACGCCAGCGAAGCCGAACCCGACGAGCGCCTCGAAGGCGCGCTGATAGCCCTCAAAGTCGGCGTACTGCTGCAGGTTCTCGGTCGTGAGCTGCGCCCACAGCTCGTTCACCTCGGCCTGCACCGCCGGATCCAGCTCGCGGTCATCGAGGCGGATGTGGCCGCCGGAGTCGACGCGCGGCGACGCGCCCGGCCCGATGTGGTCGTGGAAGAGGCGCACGATCTGGTCGATGACGCTCTCGTCGGTGCCGCGCGCCTTCATGACGCGGGTCAGGAGGCTGATGTAGAGGCTCACGCCGGGGATCGCCGCCGAGGCCTGGGTGACGACGCCCTTGTTCACGCTGACGATCGCCTCGCCCTCGAGGGCGGCCAGCGAGCGCGTGATCGCGGCGGCGCTCGCCTCGAGGTGCTCCTTCGCGCGCCCGATGGTGCCCGTGCGGTAGATCTCGTTGGTGACCTGCGGCCCGACGTATGAGTAGGCGACGGTCCGGAAACCCGGCGCCAGCAGATCGGCCTCCCGCAGGCGCTCGATCCAGCGCGTCCAGTCCTCGCCGCCCATCACCTTGATCGTCGCGGCGATCTCCTCCTCGGTGGCGGGCTCGAGGGAGGCCTCGGTCACCGCGATGTTGCGCAGGTCGATGGTCTTGCCCGTGAAGCGCTTGCCGATGGGCTTGAGCACGCTCTCCCACCGCGTGCCGTCGGCGTCGAAGCGGCGGGGCGCGGCCAGCGAGTAGATCAGCAGCTCGAGCTTCCCGCCGGAGGGCACGCCGCGAGCGCCGGACGCGTCGAGGTAGCGCGCGCGCAACGCCTCGATCACGGCGTCCTTCGTCGTCTCCTGGTAGGCGTCGGCGTTGATGGTCTCGAGGTGGCGGCCCTCGGCCCGCGCGAGGCGGTGCGCCTCCGCGAGGTTGTACCAGCCGGCAGTGGCCGTCCGGTCGCCGTCGGCGGGCCGCTCGAAGCAGACGCCGAGCACGGGGGCATCGAGGCCAAAGCAGGCGCTCAGGACGCTCGCGAGGCCGTACCCCGCGCTCGCCCCGATCACCAGCGTGGTGCCGAGCCGCCCCGCCGCCCGCACCTCCTCGAGGCCCGCGCGCGCCGTCGCGACCTGCTGGCGGACGTTGGCAGCACACCCCTCGGGGTGCGCGCTGACCGAGACAAAGCCGCGAATGCGCGGCTGCACGACCTGGAGCGCCACCCCTCGAGTCCTCTCGTTACGTGTCGGAAGGTTGGAGGATGGTACCGGAGGGAGCGGTGACGGGCTGCGGAGAACCTACACTCTGCAATAACGCTTCGCTGCCCCTCCCCGGAGGAACAGAATGCCGGTGCTCAGGTTCGCCGTCGGCGGTCCGTTACTGATGTCGCCGGTCTGGAGGGTCTGGTGGGGGAATCGCGATTCGACTGTGTACATCGCCTCACGATCCATCGCTGATCGGTTCAGAGCCAGTCTGCACGAAGGTGGTGATTGGAAGCTCTCGTTCAGCGACCAGGCGATCGCCAGTCGGGCAGGTGCGCCGGTTGACGTTCATCGGTGGCGTCGGCCCCGTCCGATCGGCAGTGGCGTCACTCTCGCGATGGAAA
>CADEHD010000111.1 GCA_902827055.1 uncultured Chloroflexota bacterium
GCCGCCGGTTCTGCGTAGGGCTGGTTTGCAGCGCAGGCTGTCGGTTGGCCGGACGAGGTGCACTGCCGCGTGGCACACATCGATGCACACGAACATCTGTTTGACATGGGCGAACGCACGTTCTACCCTCTCTTTGCTCGTCGCTGTTCGAGGAAGGGCGTTCGATTGCGGGCAAGGCAGGGGCACAGGTACGCTGAGCGCTCGCTAAAGAGTCCACAGTGTGCCGACGTTCGAGGTGAGTTCGGTTTTGACAGCCGACGCCTCGCTTCGGACAACCCTGTGAGTAACCCGCGGATCGGACGGGTCCACGCCCCGAACATAGGCGGCGTCCCGGCTCCGACACGCTGGAAGGGTGTCCTGCCGTGAAGGTTGTTTTCCTGGAGACCGTTGAGGGGTCTGGGTCCATGGGCGAAGTGCGCGATGTCGCCAATGGGTACGCCCGGAACTTCCTGTTGCCACGCGGCCTTGCCGCGCCGGCAACGCCGCAAGTCCTGCAGCGAGCCGCGCAGCTCGCTGCGATCGAGGAACAGCGGCAGCAGTCCCAGGACGAGCAGGCTCGAGGGCTGGTCGGCACGCTCGAGAGCCACCCGCTCGTGATGGCCGTCAGGGTAGGCGAGCAGGGACGCTTGTACGGTTCCGTGACCAACGCGGATATCGCCGAGAAGGCTGGGGAGATTCTTGGCGATCAACTGGACAGGCGTCGCATCCTGCTGCCCGAGGTGATTCGGACCGTTGGCGTTTACGCCGTGCCCATTCGCCTGTCACGCAATGTGACCGGCAGTGCCACGGTGGTGGTTGTCGATGCTGAGGCGCCGGAAGGCGTCGAGGCAGCCGTCCAGGCGTTGCTGGCTCCGCCAGTGGACGAGGACGAGGCAATCAGCGCTAGCGGTTACGGCACCGCGGGTGTGTCGGAGTCGGGCGAATCCTCGCAGAGCGATGGGTCCGCCCCCGCCGCCGAGGGCAACCTCGACGACTCCGGGGGGGACACCTCCGCCTCGTAAGCGCGGTCTGCCATGGTGATTGGTGGACGGCCGGCACCGTTCCGGTCCGGTTCGCGCCGGGGCGATGACGACCGCGAGCCTCGTCGCGGCCCGCAGGGTGGTCTCCCACCTCACGACATCGGTGCCGAGGAGGCTGTGCTTGCGGCACTCCTCCTCGATGACGAGGCCTACGCCCGCGTCCTGAGTATCCTCCAGCCGGAGGACTTCTTCCGCGAGCAGAACCGCTGGTGTTACGAGGCGGCGCAGGCTGTCGCCGAGCGCGGCGAGCCGATCACCATCGCGACGGTGGCTCACGACCTCGAGCGGGCGGGGCGCCTCGATGCGAGCGGCGGCGAGTCGTACCTCGTCGAGCTGGCCGGTAAGTACTTCACGGCGGTTGGCATCGAGGCGCACGCGCGGATCGTCGCGCGCGACGCGCTCTACCGCCGGCTCATCGAGGCGGCAGGCGAGATCGCCCGAGTCGCCTACCAGGGCGGACCCGATGCCAGCGCGGTCCTGTCGGCGGCAGAAACGCTGCTGCTCGATCTGCGCTCAGCCGAGTCGTCCGGCGACTTCCAGCGTCTGCGCGGGCTCCTCGAGGCATTCCTCGAGGACCCGGGCGAGGACCAGGACGCGATGCACACCACCGCGGTGCGCACCGGCTTCATGGACCTGGACACGGTGCTCGGGGGGTTCAAGCGCGGCGATCTCGTGGTGCTGGCGGCCCGCACGGGCGTCGGCAAGTCCTCGCTGCTGCTGAATTTCGCTCGCAATGCGGCGATCGGTTCGCACGGGACGGTGGCCTTCTTCGCGCTCGAGATGTCGGCCGAGCAGCTCGCGATGCGCCTCCTCTCGCACGAGGCGGACGTCGACTCGACGCGCCTGCGGCTGGGGATGCATCGGGAGGACGAGGAGGCGCGCATCATGCACGCCATCGGCGTCCTCGGCGAGGCGAAGCTCTACATCGACGACTCCGCATACCTGTCCGTGCCGGAGATTCGCGCCAAGCTGCGCCGCCTGCAGGCCGACCAGGGCCTCGACCTCGTGATTGTCGACTACCTGCAGCTGTTGCACGGCGCCGGGCGCATGGACACGCGCGTCAACGAGATCTCGGGCATCACGCGATCGCTCAAGGAACTGGCTCGCGAGCTCAAGGTGCCTGTGATCGCGGCCGCCCAGCTGTCTCGCGCCGTCGAGACGCGGCAGCCGCACATCCCGATGCTCTCCGACCTGCGCGAGTCGGGCTCGATCGAGCAGGACGCCGATGTCGTCATGTTCATCTATCGCGAGGATGTCTACCTCACGCCTCAGGAGTGGCAGGAGCAGCACCCGGACCAGCCGGGAGGCCAGCACCCCACCGGCCTGGCGCAGATCATCATCGCCAAGCATCGAAACGGACCCACCGACACCGTGACGGTGCGCTTCCGCGATCGCACGGCGTCGTTCATGGATCTCGTCCTGCGGCAACCGCCGCCTGACTTCTGATGGGGCGCGCGTCGCCGCGGGACCTCGGGCGGGCCGGTGCACAATGAGCGGCGACAGCGGTCCGTTCTCGGGGTTCCTGTCCGGCGCGGCGGCGACGACGCTCCCGGTACAGCTGTTTACCGAGCTGCTGCCGGCGATCGCCGACCCGGTGGAGCTGCGCGTGACGCTGTACGCCCTCTTCGCCATCCAGCGGCGCCGAGGTCGCGTGCGCGCCGTGCGCGAGAGCGAGCTCGCGGCCGAGGCTCCGCTGGCCCAGGCGCTGGAGCCGCTTGGCGGTGTGTCGGCGCTTCGATTCGGTCTGGCGGCGGCACGCGCTCGTGGGGTGCTGCTCGCCTGTGCGCTCGCGGATGGGGATGCGCTGTACTTCGTGAACAGCGATGTGGGGCGACGCTCGCTGGCCGCCGTGCAATCGGGGGCGGTGCCACCTCCGGCGCCGATTGCGGCGGTGCAGCTCGTCGAGGCGGCGCCGGCGCCGGCACGGGTGTACGAGGCAGAGATCGGGGCGCTGACGCCCGCGATCGCGGACGCGCTGGGCAGCGCCTGCGATCGCTATCCGGAGGACTGGGTCGTCGAGGCGCTCCAGCTGGCCGCTCGGCGCGGTGCGCGCAACTGGAACTACGCGGCCGCGGTGCTGCGCGGCTGGGAGCAGGAGGGGCGAGCGCGCGGGCAGGCGCCCACGGCTCGCGAGGATGGAGCCGGGCATGGACGCGCTACAGGAGCTGCTGGAAGCACAACGCCGGCGCACGGAGCAGGCGCGGGAACGACGACTGACCAGTACGCTCGGGTGGTCCGACGCGACTGGCCCTGAGTCGCGCGACGCCTCACCCGGGCGTGACGCGCCCGAGGCCGTGTGTCCGCTGTGTCTCGGGGCCCGCTTCGTCCGTGTGACCGCCGACCAGGACGACCCCGCCTTCGGCCAGCCCGTGCCCTGCGAGTGCGTGCGCAACGAAGACTCGCGGGCGCGGCACGACCGCCTCCTGCGCTACTCGCGGCTGGGATCGCTCAGTCGCATGACGTTCGCGACGCTGCTCAGGCGCGGGCGCTCGGACGACGCGGAGGCGCAGCGGCGGTATGAGCAGGCGGTCGACGTGGCGGAGGCGTACGCCGCACGCCCCGAGGGGTGGCTGGTGCTCTCGGGCGTTCCCGGCTGCGGCAAGACGCACCTCGCTGCGGCGATTGCGACACGGGCCATCGAGCGGGGGACGCCGGCGCTGTTCTTCGGGGTCGCCGATCTCCTCGACCAGTTGCGGGCGTCCTACGGCGAGGACGCTGAGTTGCCCTACGAGCGCATGCTCGAGCAGCTGCGCAACGCGCCACTCGTGATCCTCGATGACCTCGACGCCTTCGCCGAGACGGCCTGGGCGCGGGAGAAGTTCCTGCAGCTGGTGTCACATCGATTCCACGCCGCCCTGCCCACCGTGTTCACCTGTGAGCGGCCGCTCGGGGAGCTGGACGCGCGGCTTGCCGCTCGCCTGGCGGATCCGGCGATGTCGCAGGTCCTGGCGCTGCAGGAGTCGACGGCCCCGACGTATTCGCAGGTGGGCGCGATGACGCGCGCGCGACTCCTCGAGTTCACGTTCGAGCGGTTCAATCCCGGTGGGCGCGGGCTTCGAGGCAAGGTCCGCGACAACCTCGAGGGTGCGTACCGGCTCGCGCGGCAGTGGGCCGAATCGCCGCATGGCTGGCTGGTGCTGATCGGCGGGAACGGGTCCGGGAAGACGCACCTCGCGGCCGCGATTGCTGCGTATCGCCTCGAGCACGGCGAGCGGGTGTGCTTCGCAAACGTGCCCGACCTGCTTGATGAGCTGCGCTCCACGTTTGCGCCAGGGTCTGCGTCTCGCTTCGACCGGGTGTTCCACCCGCTCCTCGAGGTACCGCTGCTGGTCCTCGATGACCTGGGGGCGCAGCAGTCGAGCCCGTGGGCCCAGGAGAAGCTGTACCAGCTCATCAACCACCGGCATCTCGCGCGCGCACACACGATCGTCACGACGAACCTCGAACTGGGCTCGATGGAGCCACGCATCGCCTCGAGGCTGTCCGACCTGGACGTATCCGTGGTGTACGAGGTGACGGCGCCTGACTACCGACTCGGCGGCGTCTAGCCGGCGCTCATGCGATCTCGGTAGCGCCCCTGGTGCTGAGCGCTAGCTGACGGGCCTCGGCGGTGTGCCCTCTTGCCACGTCGCGCCATCCGGACCGTACTCGCGCTTCCAGACCGGGACCGACTCCTTCACGCGGTCCACCGCCGCAAGCGCGGCTTCGAAGGCGTCGCGACGGTGCTCGGCGCTGACGGCGACCAGGAGCGAGGTTTCGCCGACCTCGAGGGTGCCGACGCGATGGTGGATGGCGACGTCGTGCACATCGAAGTCACGGAGGACGGCCTCGCCGACCTGGCTGAGGAGTCGCTCAGCCATCGGCTCGTAGGCCTCGTACTCGAGACGCAGCACGGCGTGTCCCTCGTGGCGGTCGCGCACCACGCCCTCGAAGACCACGAGCGCGCCGCTCGCGGGCGTGAGGACGAGCGTGCGCAGTGCGTCCGCGTCGAGCGGTGCCGCGGTCACGAGGTAGCGCGGAGTGGGGGCCTCGTCCGCGCCTCCGGAGATAGGCTGGATCAGCGCCACTTCATCGCCCTCGTGGAGCACGTCGTCCCGGTTCGTGCAGTACTCCTGGTTGACGGCGATCGCCAGGACCTCGAAGTACGGCCTGAGCGCCGGATAGCGCTCGGCGAGGTGTTGCGTGAGTTCGCCCACGGTGACGTGATCGCCCTCGAATTCCTCATCGAGGTCGCCGCCCACGAGTTGCTTCAGGCCAGCGAACAGCCGCACGTGTACACGCATGGTTCGAGTATATTCGGCCGCCGCAGGGAGGCGCGGTGATGCTCGTCCGGCCAGCCGTCTGGTCCGCTCTCCGCCGCGAGCTGGCGGAGTTCCTCCTGCCGCAACGCTGCGTGGCGTGCGGCGCCTTCGGCGCGGCGCTCCATCCCGACTGCGTCGAGCGCCTTGAGCTGGCCGATGGCAGCCGGTGCCCGCGGTGCTGGGGGCTTCACCCGGCGGAGCCGTCGCCGATGCCGATGTGCCCCCGGTGCACCCGGCGCCCCGTGCTGGGCCTCGAGGCGCGCCGCGCGGCGTTTCGGTTCGATGGTGTCGCCCGCCGTGCCATCCTCGAGGCCAAGTTCCGGGGCGTGACGGCGCTCTTCCCGCCGCTCGCCCAGGCGTCGGCTCGGGCGGTGCCCGCCGCGTGGGAGGTCGATTCCGTTGTGCCGGTTCCGCTCCACGCGGCGCGGCGTCGGGAGCGGGGGTTCGACCAGGGTGCGCTGATCGCCGCGCATGTCGCCGAAACCCTCGGCGTCCCGGTGCGCCGAGAGCTGATCGAACTGGTGCGCCGGACGCGCCCCCAGGCCTCACTCGGGCGGGCCGATCGCACGCTCAACGTCGCGGGGGCGTTCGGGCCCCGGCGCGGACACGGGGCCCCGCCAGCGCGCGCGCTCCTCGTCGATGATGTGGTGACGACGGGCGAGACGCTGGAGGCGGCAGCGGGGGCGCTGCGAGCGGCCGGCGTCGAGCGGGTGTTTGCCCTCGCCCTGGCGGTGGAGGACTGAGGTTCGCCCGTGGCGAGTGGGCGCCGGCAGGGGATACGCGATCGTGATGTCGTAGTGACACTCTCGTACGGACTTCCTAGACTCGACCGAGTGCGCCGGGGGCCTGGCAGCGCCGCACGCGCGGCGGGAGCGGCTGTCCCATGATCATCACCATCACCCTCAATCCCGCGATTGACGAAACAGTCGAGGTGGACCACCTCGTCACCGCCGATACCAACCGCGTTGTGGCCATCCGTCGTGACATCGGCGGCAAGGGTGTGAACGTCGCGCGTGTCCTCAAGGAGCTGGGCTACGAGCCGCTCGCAATGGGGTTCGCGCCGGGGCGCTTCGGCGGGATGATCGAGGAGCAGCTCACCGACGAGGGCATCGGCTGCGACTTCATCCCATACCCCGGGGAGACGCGCACCAACATCAACATCCTCGATCGGGTGGTGCACCAGAGCACCATCCTCGCGGCGCCCGGCCCGCCGGTCCCGCCGGAGGCCATCGACCGGTTGAGCCGGCACCTCCATCGTCGGATCCGACGCGACACCTGGCTGGTCTTCGCCGGCTCGATGCCACCGGGCATGGAGGTGACCTTCCACGCCGAGGCACTCGCGCACGCCGCGTCGCTCGGCGCCACGACGGTCCTCGACGCGGACGGTCCCATCGTGGAGCAGGTCTTCGCGCTCGGCGCGCAGCCGACGATCCTCAAGATGAACGACCACGAGCTGGGGCGGTTGCTGCACCGCGACTGCAGTTCGGAGGAGTTGGCACTCGAAGGGGCGCGCGCCCTGCGCGCAATGGGGATCAACAGCGCCGTGATCACGCGCGGCGGCAATGG
>CADEHD010000112.1 GCA_902827055.1 uncultured Chloroflexota bacterium
TGCAGCACCACGCGATTCTGTGCGTAGGTGAATGAGCCGAGGGCGTCGCGTTCTTCGTGGGATGGGTCTTCGAGCAGGCCGAGCGTCTGGTCGGGGTGGCAGGCGAGTACCACCGCGTCGACGTCGCGCAGCGCGCCGGACTCGAGGCAGACCGTGGCTCCACCCTCGGCGCGGCGTCGCACGCCACGCACACCCTCGCCCAGGTGTACGGCGCCCTCGGGTAGTGTCGACAGGATGCGCTCCACGTAGCTGCGGGCACCACCGATGATCCAGCGCCACTCCGGGATGGACCGCGGCGCGAGCACGCCGTGCTGCGCCAGGAACCGGAAGAGGTAGTGGGCCGGGAACCCGAGCACGTCCGCAGGGGCGTTTGACCACGTCGAGGCAGTGAGCGGCACGATCAGCCCGTAGCGGAAGACGTCGCTGTACCCCCCACGGTCGAGGTACTCCGCGAACGTGATGTCGTGGAGCCGATCCTCGCGCACGGCGCGCGTCGCGTCACGCTGGAACCGCACGACGTCGTACAGCATGCGGTGGTGACTCCACCGCAGCAGGTTCCGAGGCGACGCGAGGTAGCCGAGCAGGCCGCGACTGCTGAACTCGAGCGGATCGTTGTCCCAGCTCACCGAGAACGACATTTCGCTGGGTTGCGTCGGCACTCGGAGTTCCGCGAGCAGCCTCGAGAAATGGGTGTACGTGCGCTCGCTGTACACCACGAACCCGACGTCCAGCGGCAGGTCCGCGCCGCGTTCATCGCGGACGACGACGGTGTTGGCGTGCCCGCCTGCGTACGGGTTGCGCTCGAACAGCTCCACCTCGTGGCAGCGGGCGAGCAAGTACGACGCCACCAGGCCGCTGACCCCAGCACCGACGACGGCGATCTTCATCGGCAGGCTGCTCCCCATGCCCGGCCAGCTCGTACGCTGAGATCCATCAGGCGGCGCGTCCGCGCCGGCCTGCGCAGTGAAGGGCGCAGACCCGTGCCGCAACGCACCGTTCGTGTCGAAACGCCCTGGGCGCCGGAGCGACTGTTCGCGTACCTCGCCGATCTCCGTAACTTCGCAGAGTGGGACCCGGGGGTGCGGCGGGCCGTGCTCGCGAGCGGTCCGACCGAGGGGGCCGGGGCAGCATTCGACCTCACTGTCGGCGGAGGCATGGTCCTCCGGTACGTCACCGAGGTGTACGAGCCGCCGCGCCGCCTCGTCGTCCGGGCGCGCACGGCAGCGCTCGAGTCCCTCGACGAGATCGAGGTGGTCGGCTCCGGAGATGGTTCGGTCGTGACGTACACGGCTGGCCTGGTCCTCCTCGGGTGGCGAGCGGTGGGCAACCCGGTACTTGGCTTGATGTTCGGACGGATCGTGCGGCAGGCCGCCGACGGCTTGTGCCGGGTCACGAGCGGACGGTTGGTCTCGTGAAGCCCCCCCACCTGGTTGCCGACGCCATCGATGCACTGCTCGAGGTGGCGGTCGTGCCCAGCTTCACACGGATGGGCTTCGAGGTGCGCCGCCGACTCGATGATTGGCGCGACCTCGACTCCTACGACCTGCGCGGACGCGTCGTCCTGCTCACCGGCGCGACCTCCGGACTCGGCCTCGCCGCGGCGCACCAGTTCGCTCGCTGCGGCGCGACGCTGATCCTCGCTTCGCGCAGCGCCGAGCGGCTGGAGCGGGTGCGCGATGACATCGTGGCGCAGACCGGTAACGCCGCAGTCGACATCCTCGAGGTTGACCTCGGCGATTTCGAGGCGGTGCGGGCCGCCGCGGCCGCATTCCAGCTGCGCTACGAGCGCCTCGACGTGCTGGTTCACAACGCGGGCCTGCTCCTCGAACGCCGCACCAGCAACGCCAGCGGCACTGAGATGACGGTGGCGTCGCAGGTAGTCGGGCCGTTCCTGCTGACCGGTCTGCTGCTCGCGCCGCTCTTGCGGGCGACTCCCGCGCGCGTGCTCTGGATGTCGTCGGGTGGGATGTACACGGTCCCGCTCACGGTCGACGACCTGGAGCTCGACGCCTCCATCTATCGCGGCCCCCGCCAGTACGCACTCGCGAAGCGAGCTCAGGTCGTGCTCGCCACGCTGTGGGCTCGCCGCCTCGAGGCGGCCGGGGTTGTCGTTCACGCGCTGCACCCGGGCTGGGTCGACACGCCCGGCATGTCCGAGGCGCTCCCGGGGTTCACGCGGTTGCTCGGTCGGCAGGCCCGCACGCCCGAGCAGGGCGCCGACACGCTGGTGTGGCTGAGCGCTGATGACGCTGCCCTCGAGTCGACCGGCCGCTTCTGGCACGACCGCCGCCCGCGGTCGCTCCACCGCTGGGTGGGCACCCGGGCCTCGGACACCGCGGCGCGGCGACTGGCCCTCTGGGCGTACTGCGAGCGAACCAGCGGTTGGAAGTGGTCGGACAGGCTCATCGCTCGATCCTCGGGTGGCCCCGCAGTCGACACAACCTAGGCGGACGCGCCGGGGAGTTCATCCGTGCCGCTCCTCGAGTGCGTCGTTCGTTGAGAGGAGGGCGGCGCGCTGCGGCGCGCCGCCCTGAGGGGGAACCTGCAGCCGCTTCGTTAGTTCGAGCGGCCGCGAAGCAGGGTGGCCCCCAGCGCACTCGCGCTCACGAGCGCGGCCAGCCCCAGCAGCCATGCCATGCTGCTGTCGGCACCACCGAGGAACCCACCGTCGCCCGACTTCGGAGCACCCGGCGTCACCTGCATGGCCGGCGGCAACAGCACCGTGTCGATGACGTGGATGACCCCGTTGCTGGCCTGGATGTCCGTCTGCGTCACCGTCGAGGTGCCGTTCAGCCGCACGCTGCCACCGGTGACAGCAATCGAGATGCTGCCGCCCTGGACGGTGCGCGCCGTGCTCAGCTTCACGACGTCCGCAGCCAGCGCCTTGCCGGGCACCACGTGGTACGTCAGGACCTCACGGAGCTGCGCCGGGTTCGCCAGCAGACTCTGCAGCGTCGCGGGTGGGAGCTTCGCGAAGGCCGCGTCCGACGGCGCGAGCACCGTGAACGGGCCCGGGCCCTTGAGCGTGTCGACCAGGCCCGCAGCCTGGACGGCTTGCACGAGGGTCTTGAAGGAGCCGGCACCGACGGCCGTATCCACGATGTCCTTCGCCGCCGCCTGCGCGGCCGGCGTGCCGGCGGGCGCCGGCGCGGTCTGTGCCGGTGGCAGCAGGACCGTGTCAATGACGTGGATGACGCCATTGGTGGCCTGGATGTCCGTCTGCGTCACGGTCGTCGATCCATTGAGCTTCACAGTGCTGCCGCTCACCGCGATGGTGATGTTGCTGCCCTGCACGCTCTTCGCACTCGTCAGCTTGACCACGTCCGCCGCCTGCACCTTGCCGGCCACCACGTGGTACGTGAGGACGTCGCGCAGCGCCGCCGGGTTCGCGAGGAGTGCTTGCAGCGTGGCTGCCGGCACCTTCGCGAACGCCTCGTCCGTGGGTGCGAACAGCGTGAATGGTCCCGGGCCCTTGAGCGTCTCGACGAGGCTCGCGGCCTGCACGGCCTGCACCAGCGTCTTAAAGGAGCCCGCGCCGACCGCGGTATCCACGATGTCCTTCGTGGCCGCCTGCTGTACCGCCGACGCGTCGCCGGACTGGCCCGGCCTCCCGGCCGCCGAGACTGGAACCGCCACGGCGGTGATCGCGGCGGTGATCAACAGCGAAGGCGCCACCTTCCGCGCCAGGTTCCTCAAGCTATTCAGTAGCAAGGCACCACCCCATCTCACCTACTACACCTGCTGGACCAGTCCCTGCGGTGTTGCTCACCAGTTGCAGCATATTGCACTGGCCATGCGCAAGTTCTGGTGAATTGAGGTGACCACGTAATGGCGATGTGTGTCAAGGCGTTGCGTAGGAAGTGGCGAAGTGGCTAGGCTGGCCCATGCCCATCTACCGGCTCCACGTCGCCCAGCACCTCGCCGTGCCGCCGGACGAGGCGTGGCGCTTCTTCTCGCACCCCGGGAACCTCGCGCTCATCACGCCGCCCGACATGCGTTTCGAGCTCACCTCGGAGCCGCCCGAGGCGGTCTACCCGGGCCTCATCCTGACGTATCGCCTCAGGCCGCTGCTCGGACTGCCCGCGACATGGGTCACCGAAATCACCCACGTCGAACCGGGGCGCCGCTTCGTCGATGAGCAGCGCATCGGTCCGTACCGCCTCTGGCATCACGAGCACACCTTCGCGGCGATCGAGGGTGGCACCGCGGTCACCGACGACGTCTGGTACGCGCTGCCCTTCGGGCCCATCGGCGGGCTGGCCCATCGGCTGTTGGTGCGCCACCGTCTGCGCACGATCTTCGCCTTCCGCAGGCAGGTGCTCGCGGATCGCTTCGGACAGCTACCGCATGGACCGGGAGCAACCATCGAGCTGTGACGCCGTCGCCCAGAACTCGGGCCGGGAGGACACGTTGGAGTACACCGTTCAGGCGGTCGAACGAGCGACAGGTGTGGCCGGCAGTCGGCTGCGGACCTGGGAACGGCGCTACGGCATCCCGTCGCCGCTCCGGTCCGCCACTGGGCGTCGGCTGTACTCGGAGAGCGACGTACAGGTGATTCGCCGCATGGCCGCGCTAATCGATGCCGGTGTCTCCGCCGCCCAGGCGGCCGGCGAGGCACGCAACGGGGGCGTCGGCACTCCCGACGCGCTCGAGGCGCCGCGCAGTGATGCGGCCGAGCGGGTATCGCCGCTCGCGCACGAGGTTCTGGAGGCGGCGCGGACGCTCGATGGCCGTGGCGTCGACGCCGGATTGCAGCGCGCCTTCAGCACGCTCGGGACCGCAGAAGCCCTCGTGGAGGTCGTCTTCCCGGCGCTGCGCCTCGTGGGCGACGAGTGGGCGTCAGGTCGGTTCAGCGTCGCGCATGAGCACCTGCTGGCCGAGTGCGTCCGGCTGCGCATGGCAGCCGTCGCGGCGATGGTCCCGGCCCGCCAGGGCCCGGTCGACGTGGTGCTCGCCGGTCCCGACGGCGAACTCCACGACCTCGCGCTGCTCGGGCTCCGGCTTCTCCTTGCCGAGGCCGGGGTCGTCGTGTGCTACCTCGGCGCGAACGTGCCCGCACCTGCGCTCACCGAGGCAGTCGAGCACCTGCGGCCGCACGCGGTTGCGCTGTCGGCCACCTCGAGCGTGGCCCTCCCGACGCTGGGGCTCGCGGCGCGCGCTTTGCTCAGCAGCCACTGGCACGGGCGGATCTTCTTCGGTGGTCTCGCGGTCGCGAGTGGCGACCCGGCCGCGCAATCCATCCCGGGCACACGCCTGCCCGTGCGCATCGACGAGGCCGTGAACGCGATCGTCCGGCACATCACGGATGCCCGAGGCGTGCCGGCGCCGCGCGTCTAGTTCGCCGGGATGGAGATGCGGGCCTCGACGACCATCCCCGGCGCGACCCCGTCCGGCGCATCGACGTGCACGCTACGCACCTCGTACTTCGGGTCGTCCTTGGATCGCACGCCGTCGCCGACGAGCGGCACGCGCGCGACGTTCTCCACTCGCGTCGTGAACTCGATGGCACGAGCGGTCACCGTCACGTCGATGCGCTGCCCGGGCGCAACTGCATCGATGTCGCGCTCCCCCACTTCCAGCACGAGATAGAGGCCGTCCAGCTGGTGCACGCTCGCGAGGGGCGTCCCGGCCACGACGAACTCACCCGCCTTCGCACTCACCGCGGAGACTCGCCCGCCGAGCGGCGCCTGGATCGGCACCAGCGAGCCGTCGAGCGCGCTCTGGACCCAGCCGAGGTCCTGACCGCTGCGCACTTCGTCGCCATCACCCACCGCGATGGAGCGCACCGTGCCGCTCGCCGGCGCCACCACGCGCGCGGAGGGGGCCACCACCCAGCCCTCGGCGGTCACGGTCGTCGTTCCCGATTCGGCCCCCGCGAGCGCTCCCCCGACTGCACCACCCGTCGCGCCGAGGAGCGCGAGCGCGCCCACGGCCGTGGCCCACCACCTTGAGCTCCGCCGTCCGAGCCACGTCGTGACCCGTTCCGCGAGCGATGCGGCGCTGGTGGTCATGCTCGGTCCTCCTCTCAAGGCTGCCATGAACTGCCAGCGCCCGGCTCCCAGCTCGCGCGCCTCGAAGGCTCGCAACCCGAGCCACCCGACGATCACGGTGGCCGACCACAGGATGACCTGGTGGTCCCACTCCGCCCCGTTCGCGAGGATGCCGGACAGATCGCTGTAGTAGTACGGGCTCCAGTACCGGAGGTCCTCGACCGATTCGGTGACTCCGGCGATGACCACCATCAGGTACGAGGCGATCAGCAGCGCCGCGCTCCACGCCCCGGCCGCCCCTCGAGACGGGGCAATCGCTCCGAGGAGCAACCCGGTCGCGACCATGAACCCGGCGAACGAGAGCATGCCGAACGTCGCCGCGCTGATCCGCCACAGCGTCAGCTGGCGCCCGAAGTCGGCCAGAGGAACCGAGATCGCCCACCCGGCGCAGATCACGAGGCACGCCCCAACGAGCGCCACGATCACGGCCAGCACCTTCTCGAAGAACATCCGCCGCCGGCTCAGTGGGAGCGACGCCAGCACTTCCATGGTGCCGCCGCTTTCCTCCCCGGCCAGGGCGCCCGTGCCCGCGAACAGCGCGAACGTCGCGAGGACGAGCGGACCCAGCGAGAAGAACTCGACGTCCATGAATGTCCGCGGGTTGGAGAGGTTGCTGCCGCTGGCGCCGAACGCCTGCAGGAGCTCCTCCGGGTACTCCACGGCCGCGAGCGTGTCTCGGACCGACGGAAAGAGCAGCGCCTCGATGAGCCCCCACAAAGCGAGCCCCAGCCCGTACGCGATGACCTGGGTGCGGAGTCCCCGCAACGAATGCCGGAACAGCATCATCGCGTGGCCCCCGAGGGCGACGGCGCGGGCTCCTGT
>CADEHD010000113.1 GCA_902827055.1 uncultured Chloroflexota bacterium
AGCGCGGACACTTCGGTACCGGCCAGCGTGTAGCGGTAGATGTTGTCCACGAAGAGCAGCACGTCGCGCCCCTCGCGGTCACGGAAGTACTCGGCCATCGTGAGGCCCGTGAACGCGATGCGGAGACGCACGCCGGGGGGCTCGTTCATCTGGCCGAACACGAGTGCGGTCTTGTCGAGCACGCCCGACTCCGCCATTTCCTTCCAGAGGTCGTTGCCTTCGCGGGAGCGCTCGCCCACACCGGCGAACACGGAGAGTCCACCGTGCTCCGTCGCGAGGTTTCGAATCAACTCGGTGTTGATGACGGTCTTGCCGGTGCCGGCGCCACCAAAGAGGCCGACCTTCCCACCACGCGCGAGTGGGGCGATCAGGTCGATGACCTTCACGCCGGTCTCGAGCATCTGCGCCTTCGTCTCCTGCTCGGAGTACGCGGGGGCGCGGCGGTGAATTGGCATCCGCTCGACCTCGGGGCCCACGGGCTCGCCCGGGTCCAGCGGCTCCCCGAGGACGTTGAAGATGCGCCCGAGCGTGCGCGGACCGACGGGCACCGAGATCGGCGAACCGAGGTCGTCGGCCGGCGCCCCGCGGCGCAGTCCGTCCGTGGAGTCCAGCGCCAGGCAGCGCACCCAGTTGTTCCCCAGGTGCTGCTGCACCTCGGTCATCAGGGGCTTGTCGTCCATCTGGATGCGGACGGCGTTGAAGATCTCGGGGAGGTCGCCCGAGGGGAACTCGACGTCGACGACGGTGCCAATGACCTGTCGCACGAGACCGGTGGCCATGAGTTTCCTCCCGTTGCGCCCGTGGCGCCTGTCCAGGCGAGCGAACTCGCCTTGGTTACGAACCCTGTTCGAGTGCGGCCTTGCCGCCCACAATGTCGAGCAGCTCGCCGGTGATCATCTCCTGGCGTGCCTTGTTGTAGGTGAGGGTCAGGTCCTGGACCATCGCGTCCGCGGCGTCCGTGGCCGCGCGCATCGCCACCATGCGCGCCGACTGCTCCGAGGCCGACGCCTCGAGGAGCGCCTCGAAGATCTGCATCTCGACGTAGCGCGGCAACAGCGTGGCAAGTAGCGCCTCAGGTGACGGCTCGAAGATGAACTCCGTCGCGCTCTCGTCCTCGCCCTCGGGCGCCGCGACGGGCAGCAACTGGCGCAGGGTCGGCCGCTGGATCGCCGTGTTCACGAACTGCTGGTAGCCGATGAAGACGCGGTCGATCGCGCCGCTCGTGTAGTCGTCGATCACGAGTCGGGCGATAGGTCGCACCGCCTCGAACCCCGGGTAGTCGCCGAGGGCGGTGAACTCCGCGAGCCGAGGGAACCCCGACCGCCGGAAGAAATCACGCCCCTTGCGCCCGACCGGGATGACCGAGACGCGCTCGACGTGCGGCTGGTGCTCCAGCGCTAGCGTCGCACCGGCGCGGTTCATGTTTGCGTTCAGGCCGCCCGCCAGTCCGCGGTCGGCGGTGATGTGGATGAACGCGAAGTGCTTCACGGGCCGAACCGCGAGAAGAGGATGTGAGTCCTCAGCTCCCTGGGCGTACCCGGAGAGCTGCGCCAGCACCGCGCGCATCTGCGAGGCGTACGGTCGCGCGCCGAACGCGCGTGTCTGCGCTCGCCGCATCTTCGAGGACGCGACCAGCTCCATGGCCTTCGTGACCTTGGCCGTGTTCTGGACGGACTTGATCCGTTGCCGGATTGCCCGTACTGCGCCGCCACCGGGCATCTAGCGCCCCATTCTCTCGATGACCGTCGACTCAGACCCGGGCCGCACTAGTAGGCGACCGAACCCTTGAAGTCCTCGATGGCCTTGCGCAGGCTGGCCTGCGTCTCGTCGGTGAGCAGTCCGGTGCTCTGGATCGCGTCGAGCACGCCTCGGCCACTCGCGGCCATGTAGTCGTGGAACGCGTTCTCGAAGTCGAAGATCTTCTCCACCGGCACGTCATCGAGGTAGCCCTGCGCACCCGCGAAGAGCACGGACACTTGCTGCGCCAGCGTCAGCGGCCGGTACTGCGGCTGCTTCAGCAGCTCGGTCAGGCGCTGCCCTCGCGTCAGCTGCCGGCGCGTCGAGGGGTCGAGGTCCTCCGTGCCGAACTGGGCGAATGCCTGCAGCTCGCGGTACTGCGACAGGTCGAGGCGGAGTGTGCCGGCCACGGCGCGCATAGCCTTGGTCTGCGCCGCGCCACCCACGCGCGACACCGAGATGCCGGGGTTCACGGCCGGGCGCTGGCCTGCGTTGAACAGGTCTTGCTCCAGGAAGATCTGGCCATCAGTAATCGAGATGACGTTCGTCGGGATGTACGCCGAGACGTCACCGGCCTGCGTCTCGATGACGGGCAGCGCAGTGATCGAGCCACCGCCGTGCTCGGCAGTCACGCGAGCGGACCGCTCCAGCAGGCGCGAGTGCAGGTAGAACACGTCGCCGGGGTACGCCTCGCGACCGGGGGGACGCTTGAGGAGCAGCGACACCTGGCGATACGCCCATGCGTGCTTCGTCAGGTCGTCGTAGGCGATGAGGACGTCCTTGCCCTTCGCCATGAAGTACTCGGCCATCGCAGCCCCGGCGTACGGAGCCAGGTACTGGAGTGCTGCGGACTCCGCTGCGGAGGCGGACACGACGATCGTGTGCCCCATCGCCCCGTGCTGGTCGAGGAGCGCGACGGTCTGCGCGACCTTCGCATCCTTCTGCCCCACGGCGACGTAGATGCAGAGGATGCCGCTGTCCTTCTGGTTGATGATGGCGTCGACGATAATCGCGGTCTTGCCCGTCGAGCGGTCGCCGATGATCAGCTCGCGCTGTCCGCGGCCAATCGGGATCATCGAGTCGATGGCCTTGATGCCGGTCTGCACCGGCTGGTCCACCTTCACGCGCGAGACCACGTCGGGTGCGATGCGCTCCACTGGCATGCGCTCGCTGGTGTTCACCGGGCCGCGCTCGTCGATCGGGTCACCGAGCGCGTTCACCACGCGCCCAAGCAGCGCCTCGCCCACGGGCACCGAGGCAACCAGGCCCGTCGTCCGGACCTCGTCACCCTCCTTGATGGCCGTGTACTCACCGAGGATGATCGCGCCGACCGTCTCCTCTTCGAGGTTCAGCGCCAGCCCACGTGTGCCGTTCGCGAACTCGATGAGTTCGGACGCCATGCACTCGCCCAGGCCGTGAATCCGCGCGATGCCGTCACTCGCCTCGATGACGGTGCCGACGTTGGTGCGCGTGACTCCAGCGTCGAAGCTCTCGATCTGCGACCGCAGGATCGAGGCAATCTCTTCGGCACGTACGGGCATCGGTCTCCTCCGTGCTGTGGCGGGCGCTAGCCCGCGGTTGTGAGCTCCATGCGCAGCCGCTGCAAGCGGCGCCGCGTCGAGCCGTCGATCAACTGGTCACCAACCTGCAGGATGGCACCGCCCAGGATAGCCGGGTCCACCTCCGCCTCGAGTTCGACTGTCGCCCCCGTCTGCGCCGCCAAGCGCTGCCGGAAGCTCGATACCTGCTCGGCGTCGAGCGGGACGGCAGTACGCAGCCGCGCACGCACCACGCCTCGTTCGGTGTCGAGCAGCTCCGTGAAGTACGACGCGATCGACGGTCCCAGCGCGAGCCGCGCCTTGCTCCGGAGCAGACGGAACAGGTTGAGCTCGACCGGGCGCAGCTCTGGTACCACCTGCCGCGCGATGGCGGAGAACTTCTCGTCCGTCATCCCGTCGGCCTGCAGCGCCGCAACGAACTCGGCGCGCTCCGTCAGCGCCCCGAGCCCCTCGACCGCACGCGCCCACGAGTCGAACGACCCGTCCGAACGAGCGAGGTCCATCGCGGCCAGCGCGTAACGTCGTCCAGCCACATCCCGCACTGCCACGTGGCTAGTTCCTCTGCCCGAGGTCGCTGTTGACCAGCACCTCGTCGATCAGCCGCTGGTGCGCCGCGCGATCGAGCGACTGCCCGATGACGCGCTCCGCCGCCGTAATCGTCAGGTCCGTGAATTCACGGCGCAGCTGCTGGATCGCCTGGTCGCGCTCCTGCTGCACTTCCTCACGAGCCCGGCTCACCAGCTGCTCTGCATCGGCCCGCGCGCGCTCCTCGAGCTCCGCACGCAGGCGCGCCGCAGCCTCCTGCGCGTTGGCCACCAGTTCGCGGCCCTGCACGCGTGCCTCGTCGATCACCCGGCGCGCCTCGTCCTGGCTGGCGGACGCCTGGACCGCGGCCTGCTCGGCCCGGTTCAGACCCTCCTCGATGCGCCGCTTGCGCTCGTCGAGGACCTTCAGCACGGGCTTGTAGAGGAACATCCGCAGGACGACGAGCAGGATGCCGAAGTTGATCAGCTGGGCAATGAGGCCAGGGAGGTTGAACCCCAGGGCAGCGATGCCCGTGACTTCCTCCGCCGCCAGCGCGACGGCCGGCACCATGCCCAGGACCAGGCCGATCACGGCCGCCCTCAGCAGGCGCGAGCCTCGCAGTCGCTGCTCGGTCATCGTGCGCTCCCGAACACAGGCCCGCCTCGTACGAAGCGGGCCCGCTCCCTGTGTCTCAGTGACTTAGAAGACGAAGCCGATCAGGATCGCGACGACCAGGGCGTAGATGCCGAGCGCCTCCGCGAACGCGACCGCAAGGATCATGTTCGTCTGCACCACGCCAGCCGCCTCGGGGTTCCGGCCGAGCGCCTCCATGGCCTTGCCACCCAGGAGCCCAATGCCGATGCCTGGCCCCAGCGTGCCGACCGCGATCGCGATCGCGGCAGCGAGGAACTTCATCGAGGCCTCTGTGGACTCGTTGTCCGGTGCCGCTGCCTGCGCACCAGCGACCCCAGTCGCCAGCAGGAAGAGCCCTGCCCCGACGAGTGCCGCCCGACCAACCCGGCCTACGAGCTGTCCTGCTGTCATCGAAATCCCCTCCCGGTTGCCCCGGTACCAACCGGGTCAGACCAACCCTGACTTGCCCAAGCGTGAGATTCCCACGCTGTGCTTCGCTTGATTCGCTGGGTCCTCGGTGCTGCTCGTTAGTGCGCCCCGTGGCCCTCCTCGTGGTCGTCGCCGTGGTGCGCGACAGCGGACTGCGCGAACACCAGCGTGAGCATCGCGAACACGAACGCCTGGATGGCGCCGACGAACAACTCGAGCCCGTAGAACACGTCGATGAGGACGAGCGGCACGAGGAACCCCATCATCGTGAGGAGCACCTCGCCCGCGAACACGTTCCCGAAGAGTCGGAACGTGAACGACACCATGCGCGACAGCTCGGACACCAGCTCCAACAGGCCCACGAACACGTCGATGAGCCCCATGGGTCCCTTCGCGAGCGCGCCGAAGTTGAAGAACTTCTTCAGGTAGCCGAGGCCGAGCGCCTGGAAGCCCCACAGCTCGACGAAGATGAAGGAGTAGATGGCGATCGCCAGCGGCGTGTTGATGTCCGTGTTCACCGAACGCAGGAACGGCGCCAGGATGCCGTACTGGGTGCCCGCGACATCGCCCGAGTGGTCGTCGGACTCGGCGGCGTGGTCGTCAGCAGCGACTTTCGTGGTGGCCTTGGCGTCGGCCGCCTTCGCGTCAGCGGCCATCGACTTGGTGTCGGCGGCGTGCGTGTCGGTCGCCGCCTTCGGGTCGGCCGCGTGGGAGTCGGCACCGGCCTCGTGCGCCTCGCCGGCCTTCGCGCCGAAGGGGACGTAGAGCACATCGATGCCAGCGATGTTGGCCGGACGCATCTCGACGGGCGGCGCGCCGTGCCCGATCTCGGGCTTCCCGACGAACATGTTCCCGGGCAGCAGCCCCAGGTAGTTCGAGGTGATCACGTAGAAGAAGATCGTCGCGACAAGCATGAAGAACTGCCGCGCGCGCTCCTCACCCACCACCCCGGCGACGACACCGAAGAACCCGGCGACGATCGCCTCGATGAAGCCGCTGAAGCCGCTCGGCACGAGCTGCATCCGTGGCCCGGCGAGCACGGCGACGCCGCAGAGCAGCAGCACCACCAGCCACGACGTGAACATCGTGTTTGTGACGGTCAGGCTTCCGAGGTGAAAGATCGCCTCAGGCGCAACGATGATGGTTGGTGCTGGCCCTCGGAAGAAGAGGAAGCCGAAAACCATGAGCGCGAGGACACCGAGTCCGATGACCGCACCACGCATCTACTGGTTCTCCCCGCCATCGGCGCGCCCGCTCCCGGGCCGCTGTCGCCGCAGTACGTCCTGCAGCTGCGTGTACGCCCCTCGCAACCCTGCCGCCAACCCGAGGCTCAACCCCAGGAGCGTGAACCAGGGTTCCGTATCCCAGCTCCGGTCCGCCCACACGCCAAGGCCAGTCGGCACGAGGATCGCGGTGGCCAAGTACCACCCGATGCCGACGAAGGCGAGCGCAGGTGAACCCAATATCTTGCCCGTCCCGGCACCTCCGGTCCGAGGCCTCGCGGAAAGTACCATTGCAGATCGGCTCGATCAACACTTGTGACCACGGACACGAGCCAGGGCACGCGTGCGCTCGTGATATCCGACCGACTTCGCGTGACTGACCTCGGGACGCACGTTGCGGCCAGGCTGGCTACCCCTTGCCGAGGTCGTCCAGGTCGAGACCGGAGATGAACTCGCGGAACGCACCCAGGCGCTCGAGTTCCTCGGGCGACACGGGGCTCGAGGCGGCCTCGCCCGGGTGCTCGATCTCGCCCTCGGCGTTCAGCACCACTCCGGCCCGATCGAGGACAGCATCCTCAGCGTAGATCGGCACCGAGGCACGGACGGCCAACGCGATCGCGTCGGAGGGCCGCGAGTCCACCTCGATGTGGCGCCCGCCGGCGTCCATGTGGATGCGCGCGTAGTAGATGTCGTTGTTCATGTCGTTGACGACCACCTGCTGGATGGTGGCGCCCAGCTCGGTCAGCATGCTGG
>CADEHD010000114.1 GCA_902827055.1 uncultured Chloroflexota bacterium
CTCGAGGCGCTGCGGCTGATTGCGCGTGGTGGCGAGGTGGAGCGCGCTGACGCGTCGACCGCGCGCCTCGTTCACGGCCTGAACAACGTATGTGAAGAGCTGTCCGTCGGCGGTTCGGCGTGGGCGGTGTCCTCGATGTTCCACCTGAACCTCGGGTATGAGGCTCCGCGGCCCGCGGAGGTGGAATGGGACGCCGCTGAGGAGCCTCGGGGCGTGGCGCCGGAGCTGGAGGGGTCGCTCAAGCGCGCGTTGCTGAACCACGGTGTGGACCTCATGGGGACCGGCGGGATGGTCTCGAGCGCCCATACCGACGAGGACATCGACCGGACGATCGCTGCGTTCCGGGCGGCGCTCCTCGACCTGCGCGCGGAGGGCTCGCTGGACTAACACGGCCTGATCTGAGTGTCAATGGAACGTCAACACGATGGGGATGATTGCGCCCTCCAGGGGTTGTCGGTCTCGATCGGCCGCTGACATACTCCCCCCATGCATGGGTATCCCGCTAAGAAGCTTAAGCAATTACGGCAGCGCGCGACGCTGATCGCGCTCACCGGCTTCGCGTTCGCCCTCGGGGTGGGCGTGGGGGCTCTCGCGGTCACCGCCGGCATGGCCGAAGCGCGCGCAGCCACTCCAGCGTGGGGTGACCCCACGGCCGAGCTGTGGGTGAGCCGAGAAGCCGGGGAGGACTACGACCCGCTCGCTGGCGTTGCCCGCGTCGTGGCCGCGCCGGACGTCCACACCGTGGCCAGCGCGCTCGTGCGAGTGCCCGCGGGCGGCAACGGACGCCTGTACGACTCGGCGTCGGTCGCGCGGATGGTGCCCGGCGAGCGCAGTGCGGCGTACCTCACCTTCTACTACTGCAGCGGCGAGGCCGTCGGCGACGGCGGCGGGTTCTGCGGTCGGACGGCCGACGGCACGCCGGTGCAGACCGGCGTGGCCGCGTGTGACCGCGCGTTGATGGGCGAGCGCTTCCGAGTGCTGGGGGATCCGAGCGCGACGGTGTTCCGTTGCGCCGACACCGGGAGCGGCGTCGGCGGGCAGCACCGCGACATCTGGTTCGCGACGGCCGCGGACGCCGCAGCCTGGTTCGCTCACGTGGGGCAGAACGTGATGATCCAGGTGCTCGACTAGGCCAGGACGCGACGGTCGGTGAGTATCAGCTTCACCGCAAATGTGATGGTGCTTAACAATTCCTTGATGCTTTGTGCTTGTGCGCACAAGGCGGGATGCACTAACGTTCGGCATAGATCAGAGGGTTTGCTGGCGGTACATGCAGCAGCGCCAGCATTCAGGGGAAGGCAGTTCGAACCATGGTTCTCACCGTAGAGCGCGTCGATCAGCGCAAGGCTGTGGGCCAGCGCATCCGCGAGTGGCGGCTCCGCCGCGACCTCTCCCAGGCCGAGGTGGCTCGTGTGGCTGGCATCACGCAAGCTTCGCTGTCCAACTACGAGACCGGGAAGCGCGACCTGCCGCTGTCGACCCTGCTCGGCGTCTCCAAGGCGCTCGAGGTTGGCGTCGGTGACCTCCTCGAGACGTCCGAGGTCGTGGTCGTCCGCGACTCGCGCCTGAGCCGAGCGGTGGAGCGCCTCGTGCGCCACCCGGAGCTCGCCGAGATCGTCGCGCCGAGTGAGAGCGAAGAGGCCGCCTCGTAGCGGTTCCGCCCGGGTTGGCGTACACAGAGAAACCCCGCTCGGTGGAGCGGGGTTTCTTGCGTCTCGGAGCGCATGATCGGGATCCGCGCATACACTGCGCCTCCCGGAACGAGGGGAGTGATTCATGCACGCGGATGTCGAACACAACATGGCGGCCACGGGCCGTCTCGAGGAGCTGGTGGCGGGCCTCACCCCGGAGCTGCTGGGCCGGCCGCTGGGCGGCGGGTGGACCGTGGCGATGGCGCTGGGTCACCTCGCATTCTGGGACGGGCGGCAACGCGCGGCGCTCGAGCACTTCGTGGACACCGGGGTACTGCTCGGATCCGAGGCGCCTGAGCCCCACAACCCGGACGATCTGACGAACGAAGCGCTGGAGCCGCTGCTCGCACTCGTCGACCCGCACGCCATCGATGAGCTGGTCGTCGAGGTGGCGCAGGCCGTCGACGAGCTCGTGGCGAGCCTGGAGGAGGGCCAGCTCAGTGCCGTCCTCGAGAGCGACCACGCGTACATCGCGCGCCGCTGGCGGCACCGCGAGGAGCACATCGCGCAGATCGAGGCGGTGTTGCCCTAGCAGGCGCCGTCGATGACCGCGAGCCGGCTGACAGACCGGCCGGACGCGGGCCATCTCATGCCGCGTATACTGGCGGCCAAACAAGGGCGAGAGCGCGGCGCGCGAGCGTGGCCCTGCAGGTCGGCTACATCGACGAGCGAGCGCCATACGGTGGGCGCGGGAGGACAGCAGCGTGGCGAACGATCGACCAACGACACTCGGGGAGCTGCGTGCGTCCGGCTACCAGGTCCTGCCGGTTCGCGAGGAGATGCGGCGCAACCTCATCGAGGGCTTGCGATCCGGGCGCGACCTGTTCCCCGGCATCGAGGGGTACACCGACACGGTGATCCCGCAGATTGAGAACGCCATCCTCTCGGGGCAGGACATGATTCTGCTGGGCGAGCGCGGGCAGGCGAAGTCGCGGATCATCCGCAGCCTGACGTCGTTGCTCGACGAGTGGACGCCGACCATCGAGGGTGCCGAGATCCCTGAGAACCCGTTCGCGCCGATTAGCGCGCAGGGCCGGGCGATCGTCGAGGCCGAGGGCGACAACACACCGATCCGCTGGGTGCACCGCGGCGACCGCTACGGCGAGAAGCTCGCGACGCCCGACATCACCATCGCCGACCTCATCGGCGAGGTGGACCCGATCAAGGTCGCGGAGGGTCGCTACCTCTCCGACGAGCTGACGATTCACTACGGCCTGATCCCTCGGACGAACCGGGGCATCTTCGCGCTGAACGAGCTGCCCGACCTCGCGGAGCGCATCCAGGTCGGTTTGCTCAACGTCATGGAGGAGCGCGACATCCAGATCCGGGGGCACAAGGTGCGCCTGGACCTCGACGTGCTCATCGTGGCGACCGCAAACCCCGAGGACTACACCAACCGCGGTCGCATCATCACGCCGCTGAAGGACCGCTACGGCGCGCAGATCCGCACGCACTACCCGCCGACCATCGAGGCGGAAGTGCGCATCATGGAGGTCGAGGGCGCCGGCCTGTCGGCGGACGGCTTCACCGTCACCGTGCCCGACTACATGGCCGAGATCGTCGCAGAGATCTCGAGGCTGGCGCGGCGGTCCCCGGACGTGAACCAGCGCTCGGGCGTATCGGTGCGCGCGTCTGTCGCCAACTACGAGTCGCTGCTCGCGAACGCGTTGCGGCGGGCGATTCGGCTGAACGACACCGACGTGGTGCCGCGCATCTCGGACCTGCCGTTCGTGATGCCCTCGCTCGCCGGCAAGGTCGAGCTCGACACCGTCGAGGAGGGCCGCGACGCGCAGGTGCTGGAGCGGCTGATCCAGGGGGCGGTGGTCGCCGTCTTCAATCGCCGCTGCGACGTCACCGAGCTCGACGAGATCGTCCAGGCGTTCAAGTCGGGCCTGTCCGTCGACACCGGCGAGGCGCTGAGTTCGGGGGACTACCAGAGGCTCCTCAAGGACATCCCCGGTCTTGCGGATGGCGTCAAGGTGATCACCGACAGCGCGAACCCGGCCGTGCAGGCCGCGGCGATCGAGTTCATCCTCGAGGGCCTGCACCTGAACAAGCGACTGAACAAGGATGCGGTGAGCGGGCAGGCTGCGCGCTACCGCGGCTAGACCCGAGCCACCAACGCGGGCGAGTTCCGCAGGACCGAGGGAATCATGACGGCTGTCTACCGGTACACGGAGTGGGACGGCACGCAGGACATCCCCACGCTGGACGCGGCCGAGGTGCTCGAGGCGCTGACCGACGACCTCATGAACTTCGGCGACCTGCAGCACGCGTTGCGTAACCTGATGCAGCGCGGCATGCGCTCGCCGACGGGTGATCGCATGCAGGGGCTGCGCGACCTCCTGCAGCAGTTGCGGCAGCAGCGCCGGCAGCGCCTCGACCAGTTCGACATGGGCGGGGTCATGGAGGACGTTCGGCGCCAGATCCAGGAGATCCTGGACATGGAGCGCCAGACGCTGCAGGACCGCCTCGGGGAGGCCGGCGGGCAGGAGCGGTCGAGCGCCCAGGGCGCCGAGCCGGGGAGCGACTCCCTGGCGGGCTCGGACACCCAGCAGGGGACGGACGGCTCGGAAGTCGCCGAGGGCGCCGAAGGCTCGCAGGGTGCCGAGGGCTCACAGGGCCAGCAGCCCGGGCAATCGGGGCAGCGAGGGCAATCGGGACAGCGCGGCGCGCAGGCCTCGCCCTCGGGCGCGCGGGCCCAGCAGGGGCAGGCGGGCCAGGCCGGCGAGGCGGGCGGGACTGCCGAGGGCCAGGCCGGCGGCGGACAGAGCCAGGAAGAGCAGTTCCAGGAGATGCTGCGTCGGATCGCCGAGCGCAAGCAGCAGTTCCTGGACGATCTGCCGCCCGAGCCGGGTGGGCAGGTGCGCGCGCTGCAGGACTACGAGTTCCTGAACCCCGAGGCGCGCGACCGCTTCCAGAAGCTCGTTGAGGGTCTGCGCCAGGCCATGGTCAACTCGTTCTTCCAGAACGTGCAGGACATGGTGCAGCAGATGTCGGAGGGCGACCTCCAGCGCATGAAGGACATGGTCCGCGCGCTGAACGACATGCTGACCGAGCGCATGCGCGGCGGCGAGCCCAACTTCGAGCAGTTCATGGACCAGTTCGGCGACATGTTCGGCGACAATCCGCCGCAGTCGCTGGACGAGTTGATGGCGCAGATGCAGGCGCAGATGTCCGCGATGAACTCGCTGATGGAGTCCCTGCCCTCGGCGCAGCGGGAGCAACTGCAGTCGCTGCTCGCGGACAAGCTCGGGGACCCCGAGCTGGAGGGCGAGCTGCAGCAACTCGGGCAGAACCTCGAGTTCCTGAACCCATCGCGCGACCAGGGGCAGAGCTACCCGTTCCGTGGCGACGAGGAGATCGGGCTCGAGGCGGCCATGGAGCTCATGCGCCAGATGCAGGACATCGACGGACTGGAGCGCGACCTCGAGCGCGCGCAGTACGGCGGCGACCTCGACTCCGTGGACGTCGACAAGCTGCGCGACCTGCTCGGCGAGGAGGCCGTGGACGCTCTCGACCAGCTCAAGCAGCTCCTCGAGGTGCTGGAGAAGGCGGGCTACGTGCGCCGCGAGGGCGACGCGTACGAGCTGACGCCCCGCGGCACGCGCTCCATCGGGCAGAAGGCGCTGGGCGAGATCTTCGCGCAGCTGAAGAAGCAGAACCTCGGCAACCACGCGGTGCCCGACGCCGGTCGCATCGGTGAGCGGATCGACGAGACCAAGCCCTACGAGTTCGGCGACCCGTTCTACCTCCACATGGAGCGGACGATCCGCAACGCACTTGAGCGGGAGGGCCCGCAGACGCCCGTGCGGCTGCACCCTGACGACTTCGAGGTGTATCGAGCAGAGCTGGTGACGCAGACGGCCACCGTGCTGATGGTGGACCTCTCGTGGTCCATGGCGTTGCGCGGCTCGTTCCAGGCGGCGAAGAAGGTGGCGCTGGCGCTCCAGAACCTCATCACCTCGATGTACCCGAAGGACACGCTCTACGTGATCGGGTTCTCGGCGTACGCGCGGGAGTTGAAGCTCGGTGAGCTGCCGTACGTGCGGTGGGATGAGTCGGTGCTGGGCACGAACATGCACCACGCGTTCATGATGGCCGAGCGCATGCTTGCGAAGCACAAGGGCGCCACGCGGCAGATCCTGATGATCTCCGACGGGGAGCCGACGGCGCACCTCGAGCGCGGTCGGTCGCAGTTCGCGTACCCGCCGAGCCCGATCACGATCCGGGAGACGCTGAAGGCCGTGAAGCGCGTGTCCCAGCAGAAGATCACCATCAACACCTTCATGCTGGATCGGAACTACTACCTGAAGGAGTTCGTGAACCAGCTGGCGAAGATCAACGGTGGCCGGGTCTTCTACACTACGCCCGACAAGCTCGGCGAGTACATCCTCGTCGACTACGTGCAGCACAAGCGCAAGCGGTTGGGGCGCGCGGGCTAGGGGACGCCCTCGGCGGCTGCGCGGCCGAGGGGGCGAAGTGGACCGGCGAGTACTGGGGCGCTACGCGCCGGCGCTGGTCCTGATCGCGTTCGTGTACGGCCTGGGGACGTTCTGGTACACGCTCATCGAAGAGTGGTCGCTCCTCGATGGGGCGTTCATGGCGATGCAGACCATGACCACGGTTGGCTACGGGCAGGTCCGTCCGCTGGACACCAGCGGGCGGTTGTTCACACTCATCTACATCCCGCTCGGTGTGGGGTCGGTGTTCTACCTCGTGGGGTTGATGGTCGACGACGTCGTCGTCCACCACCTCGCGTCGGCGTACGGGCTCGGTCGCTTGAGTCGGAGGATCCGCATGCTGCGAGACCACGTGGTGATCTGCGGGTACGGCCGCGTGGGCATGGAGGTCGCGGAGGAGTTACGCGCGCACGGGGATGAAGTCCTCGTCATCGATCTCGCGCCGGAGCGCCTCGAGATCGCGCGCGAGCGCGGCCTGCTCGCCCTCGAGGGCGACGCCACTGAGGAGGACGTGCTGCGCGAGGCGCGCGTCGATGCCGCGCGGACGCTGATCGCTGCGGCGGACTCAGACACCGGGAACGCCTTTACCGCGCTCACCGCGCGAGCGCTCAATCCGCGATTGCTCATCATCGCGCGCTCGGGATCCGAGGCGGCCGAGCGACGGGTGCGGACCGCGGG
>CADEHD010000115.1 GCA_902827055.1 uncultured Chloroflexota bacterium
CCCTCGGCACCGCACCGCTGCGAGTCAACTCGCGTCATCACCAGGCCGTGACGCCCGAGCGCCTCGCGCCGGGGCTGCTGGTTGCCGGGACGACCGCCGACGGCGTCATCGAAGCGCTCGAGGTCCCCTCGAAGCGCTGGGTTGTTTCGGTGCAGTGGCACCCGGAGCGCGCCGAGATGGGGGACGCCTCGACGCCGCTCTTCGACGCCTTCGTGCAGGCGTGTCGGGGCCCGGCATGACGACCGCAGATACCGCGCTCGGGGCACCTGGCGCGGATCCCGATTTCCTCTACTTCGCGTTCGGCTCGAACCTGGACGAGGCGCGGCTGCACATCCACTGCCCCTCAGCGCGCATGGTCAGCATCGCAAGGCTCGCCGATCATCGGCTCGCGTTCACCATCGAGAGCCGCAACACCTGGCACGGCGGGGTCGCGGACATCCTGCCGAGCGCAGGCGACGAGGTGTGGGGCGCGCTCTGGGTGATCGGCGGGGCGCACTCCCGCCCGCTCGATGAGCAGGAGGGCGTCTTCCGCGACCCGCCCGCCTACCGACGCTACCGCGTGACCGTTGAGACCCCGGCGGGCGATGTCGTCACGTGCCGCGCCTATCGGGTCGTCGCGCCGCACCCGGAGGGCATTCCGCCCTCACCCACGTACAAGCAGACGATCCTGCGCGGCGCCCGTGCGCTCGCACTGCCCGCGGACTACCTCACCGCGCTCGAATCCATCGAGGACAACGGCGTCACCGGCGGCGGGGCCCACTAGCGCGCCCCCGTACAGCGCGCCGCCATCCGCCGCTCAGCGGTCACTCCTCGATCGCCTCGATGCCGCGTCGCTTGAGGTCCTCGAGGTGCTCGCGCATCGCACCGAGTTGCTCCGGAGAGTGGCCCACCCAGTTGGTGACTTCGCCGATCACGCGAAACGGGCTCCGGGAGCGGTACGACCTCGTTGGGTTCCCCGGGAAGCGCTTGTCGGTGAGGTTCGGATCGTCCTCGATGGCGCCCGTCGGCTCCACGACGTAGATCCGCGCGCGCCCCTCGCCGACAGCGAGTTCGGCACCCCACGTGGCTGCGTCGAGGGTGGCCGTCAGGTACACGAAGCGCGCTGGCTTTCGTCCGCCATAATTCGATGCGAACGCCGGTTCGATGAGGTCGCCAACGCCCAGGTCTGCCTTGGTGCCGTGGTAATACGTGAGCGAGTTGGTCATCGCATTGCTCCATCGCTCGAGTCGCGAGTAGCCCGTCGCTGTTGAGCGGGGCCCGGCGGCCCCGTGAGTGCTTCCCCGCGCGACGGGACGGGGCAGGCCTATCGGCGGCCGTCGGCCGCACAGGCCGGAGGCCATTCTCGCCTAGATCTCGACGATCAGCCCATCGTGGTCGCTGCCCTCGAGGGTAACCACCTCGACCCGGGCGACCTCGATGCCCGACCCCAGCGCGTGGTCGAGGCGAAGCAGGCGCCGTGAGCCGGGCCGCAGGCCCCACGTGCGCGGCGGCACCCCACCCGAGGCGCGCGCGTGCTCGAGGTGCAGGTCGCGGAGGCGCGACGTCAGCGATCGGTAGGCTGGGGTGACCGCCCACGAGTTGAGATCGCCGAGGAGCAGGCGCGGCTGGTCGGGCGTGGCGTCGAGGTGTGCGAGCAGCTGACGCATCTGCCGCCGCCGGAGGATGGACGCATGGGGCGTGCTTCGCGACGCGTACACCATCACGTGGATGTTCAACAGCTCGAAGGAGCCGTCGAGCACGGCGCGGAACCCACGGCGGCCATCGAGGGGGAACACCGCCACATCGAGCGGCGCGCGGGCGGCGATCCCCATCCCGTAGAACCGGCTCGGCCCCGAACCCGGTTCGAGGACGCCGTGCGGCAGTACGTCGCGCACCGCGTCGACCTGTGCGGGCCCGAGCTCCTGGAAGCACGCGACGTCAATCGACTGCTGCTCAAGCAGCATGCCGAGGGCGTCCGGGTCCGCTCGTCCGGCGCGGAGATTCGCGGTGAGGATGCGCATTCCTTCAGGATAGCGCGTTCGTCATCGATCTGTGCTTTTCTTCACGAACCGGTAGCGTGGCGAATCTGCCATCGCCTCGAATCCACGGGGGTCCGCAGCTAAACTGACCACACCTTCCTCCGCACTGCTCCCCCAGCACCCGAGGTGTCGTCGTGGTCCAGGAACCGCCTGCCCGAGAGCGCGCAATTCGCATCGAAGACGAGATGCGCGACTCGTACCTCGATTACGCGATGTCGGTCATCGTGTCCCGCGCACTCCCCGACGCGCGCGACGGACTGAAGCCGGTACAGCGCCGCATCCTCTTCGGGGCGCAGGAGCTCGGGGTCGGGCCGAACTCCGCCTTCAAGAAGACCGCCCGCCTCGTCGGCGAGGTGATGGGGAAGTTCCACCCGCACGGGGACAGCCCCATCTACGAGGCGCTGGTCCGCATGGCGCAGGACTTCTCCACCCGCTATCCCCTCATCGCCAGCCAGGGCAACTTCGGCTCCATCGATGGCGACCCACCCGCGGCGATGCGCTACACCGAGGCGCGCCTCGCACCGATCGCGATGGAGCTCCTGGCGGACATCGACCGCAACACCGTCGACTTCATGCCGAACTTCGACGACTCGCTGACCCAGCCCGTCGTGCTCCCCTCGCGACTGCCCAACCTGCTCCTGAACGGCGCCGCGGGGATCGCTGTGGGGATGGCCACGAACATCCCGCCGCACAACCTCAACGAGGTCTGCGACGCCGTCACGATGGTCATCGACAACCCCGAGTGCACCGTCGACGACCTGATGACGGTCATGCACGGACCCGACTTCCCGACCGCAGCCTCGATCTACAACCGCGACGAGATCCGCCAGGCGTTCGCGACCGGCCGCGGCCGCATCGTCATGCGCGCGCGCATGGAGGTGGAGGAGACTCGCCAGGGCCGACACCAGATCATCGTCACCGAGTTGCCGTACCAGGTGAACAAGGCGCAGCTGCTGGAGCGCATCGCCGAGCTGGTGCGCGCCAAGCGCCTCGAGGGCATCTCCGACCTCCGCGACGAGTCCGACCGGCACGGCATGCGCATGGTGATCGAGCTGCAGCGCAACGCCCAGTTCCGCAGCGTGCAGGCGCAGCTCTTCAAGCACACCGCGCTGCAGTCGACCTTCGCCGTGAACATGCTCGCGCTGGTCGATGGCCAGCCGCGCGTGATCACCCTCAAGGAGGCCCTCGAGGTCTTCATCGGCCACCGCCGCCAGGTGATTCGCCGCCGCAGTGAGTTCGACCTCGAGAAAGCGCGCGACCGCGCCCACATCCTCGAGGGCCTGCTCAAGGCGCTCGACCTGCTCGACCAGGTGATCGCGGCCATCCGCGCCGCGGAGTCGGCCGACGCCGCCAAGCAGGCGCTCCAGCGCGCCCCGTTCGAGCTCTCTGAGCGCCAGGCCCAGGCCGTGCTGGACATGCAGCTGCGGCGCCTCGCGCAGCTCGAGGCGAACCAGATCCGCGCCGAGCACGCCGAGCTGATGGAGCGCATCGCCTATCTCGAGGACCTGCTCGCGCATCCCGAGAAGATCGACGGTCTGATCAAGGACGACTGCGCTGAGCTCAAGCAGAAGTACGGCGACGCGCGCCGGACGCGCGTCTTCGCGCAGGCCCCCGACGAGATCAACGAGGAGGACCTGGTCGCGCACCAGGCGATCGTCGTCACGATCTCGGAGCGCGGGTACACCAAGCGCGTCCCCCTCGACACCTACCGCGTGCAGGGCCGCGGCGGCCGTGGCGTCCAGGGTGCGAGTATTCGCGAGGAGGACGCCGTCCGGCACCTCATCGTGTGCGACACCCACGATTCGCTGCTCGTGTTCACGGCCTCGGGCAAGGTGTACTCGCTCAAGGGCCACGAGTTCCCCGAGGCGACGCGGCAGGCGCGCGGCATCCCGATCGTCAATCTCATCGACATCGAGCCCAGCGACCGCGTCACCACCATCGTCGTGGTGCGCGACTTCTCGCGGGATTCGATGGTCCTCGCAACGAGCAACGGCGAGGTCAAGCGCACCCCCCTCGACCAGTTCGAGTCGGTGCGTCGCTCCGGGCTGATCGCGATGGACCTCGAGGACGGGGACGAGCTGATCGCCGCCCGCGCCGCGCGCGACGTCGATGACGTGATTCTCGTGTCCTCCAGCGGCCAGGCCATCCGATTCACGGTCGGCACCCTGCGCGTCGCCTCGCGGGCGTCCGGCGGAGTGCGCGGCGTGCGACTCGCCGATAGCGGCCGCGTGATCGCGATGGTCGTCACCTCCGACGGCGAGGACCTGCTCGTGGTGTCCGAGCGCGGGATCGGCAAGCGCACGCCCATCCAGGAGTACCCGCAGCACGGGCGCGGCGGACAGGGCGTGCTCACGTTCCGCGTGACCGACCGCTCGGGGCCGCTGGCCGTCGCCCGCGCTGTCCGCGAGACCCAGGAGATCATCCTCGTCTCGAGGGGTGGGGTGGTGCTGCGCACCAGCGCGGAGAGCGTGAGCCGGCAGGGCCGCTCGACCCAGGGCGTCGCGGTGATGGCCGTCGAGGACGGGGACGCGCTCGCATCGCTCGCCCTCATCGACATGGGCCCTCGCGAGCCGTAGTCGAGCCGACATCGAACCGTGACCGACCTGGGCGCGCTGGGTGAATTCGGGCTGATCGAGCGCATCGTCGCGCGACTGGGCGATGCCGCGGCGCGTGACATCCTCGTGCCCCCCGGCGACGACGCTGCCGCGTGGCGCAACCGTGGCGCCGTCACGGTCGCGACCACCGACGCGCTCGTCGAGGGCGTGCACTGGCGCACCGTGGTGAGCGGTGCCGATGCCCCCACGATGAGCTGGGCTGACGCGGGCTGGCGCGCGATCGCGAGCAACGTCTCCGACATCGCCGCGATGGGTGCGATGCCCGACTTCGCCCTCGTGAGCGCCGTGCTCGGCCCCAGCGTGGACCTCGAGGCGCTCGACCACCTGGTCGAGGGAATGGCTGCGGCCTGCCGCGAGCACGGCGTGCGCATCGCCGGTGGCGACGTGGATCGCGGCTCGCAGACCGTGCTCGCGGTCACGCTGCTCGGTCACTCCGAGGGTGGCACGCTGCTCCGACGCAACATGGGACGCCTCGATGACGCGGTCGCCGTGTCCGGCCACCCCGGGATGTCGGCCGGTGGACTCGCTCTGCTCGAGGCCGGCCGCGGCACCGAGCCAGCGCACGCGGCGCTCCTGCAGGCGCACCGCCGCCCACGCGCCCGCGTCGAGCTGGGTCGCGCGGCCCTCGACGCGAGCGTGCGCTGCGGGATCGACGTGAGCGACGGGCTGCTGCAGGACCTCGGCCACATCGCCGAGGCGTCGCGCATCGGCATCGAGGTCGACATCGAGCGGCTGCCCCTCCACCCCGCCGCGACCGCCGCGTTCGGGCGCGCACGCGCCATCGAGCTGGCGCTGGGCGGCGGCGAGGACTACGAGCTCGCCGTCACCGGCCCCGACGAACGGCTGCGCGCGCTGTCATCGGCGAGCGTGCCGGTGACGATCGTCGGTCGGGTTGTCGCCGGCCACCCCGGTGAGGCCTGGGCGCTCGACGCCAACGGCCGCCGCCATCTCCCCCGGTCGGCCGGGTGGGACCATTTCCCGCCGGTGGAGGCCGCGCCGTGAGCACCGCCAACCGACTGCAGGTGAGCACGACCGGCGCAGGGAAGACGCGAGCGCTGGGGCGACGCCTGGCTCGCTACCTGCGCGCAGGTGACGTCCTGCTGCTCCAGGGCCCGCTGGGAGCCGGGAAGACCGCCCTCGCGCAGGGCATCGGCGCCGGGCTGGGCCTCGAGGGGCCCGTGAACAGCCCCACGTTCGTGCTGCTCGCGCGCCACGACCCACCGGACGACGCCTCACGCGGGCTCTCCCTGTATCACGCCGACCTCTACCGGCTCGGAACCCCCGAGGAGGTCGCGGACCTCGCCCTGGATGCGCAGGCCGCCGAGGGCGTGCTCCTCGTCGAGTGGCCCGAGCGTGGCCTCGCGGCGCTGCCCGCGGAGCACCTGCTCGTCGTGATCGAACTGGTCGAGGGCGCGCCGAGCGAACGACGGTTCACCTTCGTCGCGACCGGGGACCGCTACCGACGCGTGCTCGATGGACTGGCGGCGTCGGGACACGTCGCTCGAAGCGGCAGCGCACGTGCTCGCTGAGTGCCGGCCGGAGCTCGAGCGGCGGCGGGGCGCCGCGTGCTGACGCTCGTCCTCGACACGGCGTCGACCACCGGCACGGTCGGGCTGGTCGATGGCGACCAGGTGCTCGTCGAGCGCCGCTGGCAGCTCCTCGGCACCTACTCGCTCGAGCTGCTCACCAACATCGAGGCCGCGCTCGCCGAGGCAGGGCGGGCGCGTGACCAGATCGAGGCGATCGTCGTCGATGTCGGACCGGGCGGGTATGGCAGCCTGCGCGCCGGCGTCGCGACCGCACAGGGGCTGGCGCTCGGCCTCGGTGTACCGCTCGCCGGGGTTGCCAGGCTCGAGCTGGACGCCGTCGGGCACTTCGATGCCGGACGGCCGGTCGTCGCCGTCCACGATGCCGGCAGCTCCGGGATGGCGTGGGCCGCGTACGCCGAGGGCGCCTGGCCTCAGGGTCCGCCCGCCGAGCTGCAGCCGCCGCAGCTCGGGCCGCTCCAGGAGTGCGTGGGGGCCGCGACGCCCGGCGCCGTCTGGTGCGGTGAACTCACCGAGGCTCTGCGCGCAGCGCTTGAGGGCGCGGGCGTCCGCTGGACCGAGTACCCGTCACCCGCGAACATGCCCAGTCCGTTGGCTATTTCGCGCCTCCCGCGCGCGCATGACGCGTTGCGCCACCCCGCG
>CADEHD010000116.1 GCA_902827055.1 uncultured Chloroflexota bacterium
GGGCGAGCCGCGTGCGCTGGCGGGGGGCGGCCGGTCCCGCCTCGGGAGGAGCGGCCTACGTGCGCAGCACCGGAGTCCGATGCCAGGTCGTTCACACGCCCGACGGCGGAGCGCCCGCGACCGCTGAGGCCGGCGCCGTGCGCGCGGGCTGCGCCGTGGGCGCCGCGCCGGACTCCCTGAGTCGCGACTCGAGTCGTTCGACCTCGCGGCTCAGCATCCGCAGTCGCGACTGCAGCAGCACCAGGTAGGTGAGCAGTCCGGCCCAGAACACCGCGAATCCCGCGAACAGGTATTCGAGCTGCGTCACGAGTTCCATTGCTACATCCCTCCTTCGCGGTCGACACGCGCCCGCAGCGCGTTCGCGCGCAGAGTCAGCAGCTCCGCCTCGGAGCGGAGCACGATGAGCCATGCGGCCAGCATGCCGACCGCAAGGATGCCCACGAGGAGCACCGCGACCATCTCAAGGGGCATGTTCGGACCCTCGGGGCCGCGGAAGACCATGGGCTGCGGGTGGAGCGTGCGCCACCAGCGGACCGAGAGGTTGATGATCGGGATGTCGGCGAACGCGAAGATCGCGAAGACCGCCCCGTAGCGGGCCGCCTGCTCGTCGGCCGGTTCGGCCATGGAGCGGGCGAGCAGGTAGCCGCCGTAGAGGAGCAGCAGGATGAGGGTGCTCGTCAGGCGCGCATCCCAGTTCCAGTAGACACCCCAGATCGGGCGGCCCCAGATCGCGCCGGTGGCCAGCGTGAAGATGGTGAAGAGGACCCCCACGCCCGCGGCGCCTCGGGCGATCGCGTCCCAGCGGAGGTCGCGCTTCGCGAGCAACAGGATGGAGGCCACGAATACGATGAAGAACGCGCCGTAGGCCGCGAGGGCCGACGGGAGGTGGATGTAGAACAGCCGCTGGACCTCGCCCTCCACCGCCTCGCGCGGAGCGACTACGAGGGAGGCCGCAATCAGGGTAAAGACCCCGATGCCTGCCACGGCCGGGAGCACCACCCAGCGCGTGCCGTACACGCTGCGAATCATCGAGGTGAGAGCGGCCATCAGTCGTTCCTTTCGCTGTCCGGCGCGGCGAGGTTGGTCGCGACGCCGCGGCACTCCGGGGCGCCGCTACGCCGTCGCCACCCGCGCGCCGCGGCGCATCGCGACCACGCCCGCCGCCGCCGCGAATCCCGCTACGAGGGCGGCTCCGGACGCTGCGCCGAGCGGTTGGGTGAACGGGTGTGCCGGGATCGGCGCCGCAAGCCCTGTCACGCTTGCGGCGACCACGTCGCCCGCCTGGGCCGCGCGCGAGCGCTCGACCACCAGCAGTCGCTGCCCCTCGACCTCCACGGGCTCCGCCTCGAGGGCGTCCCGCAGCGGCGAGACCGACCGGGCGAAGTGCTCCGGGACCATGACCTGCAGTTGCTTTGTCGGGAGAGCGGCCTCGTTGCGCAGCTCGTAGGCGGCGGCCGCGAGGTCGGCTTCGACCGTGTAGCGGGTGATGAGCATCGTCTGGCCCGGCCGCAGCGGGACGTGCGCGACGATCCCGTCCGGCGAGCTTGTCAGGTCTCCCGCTGTTGGCAGGCCGTTGAACCACGCCTGCCCCTCGGCCTGGAGGGTCCTCGGGAGCGCGGGCAGCCGCACCGTGACGCCGTCGGCGTCGCCGGTCCACGTGCGCGTCGAGGGGTTGAGCACGGCGTCCTCGCGCTGGAGAGTGAGCGTGCCGGCGGCGCGGTCCACGCCGACGATGGTGAGCGCGGAGATCTCGGCGGAGAGCTCCGGACGCTGCGTCGTCGCGCCGTAGACGGCGATGTCGACCTGCGCGGCGGGGCGCTGCACGCTCAGCTGGATGGGCGACTGGGGCAGGTAGCCGACGCCGTCGACAGTGGCGCGCACGACGTAGGTGATCGAGGGGTCGACGCGCTCGACCTCGAAGCGGAACCGTCCCGCAGTGGTGCGTGTCTCTTGCACCACCGTTGGCCCCTCGCGCAGCTCGACCAGCTCCACGAGCACACCCGACGTGGCCACCTCGGATCCTGCGCCCGGCCGCACGATTCCGGAGATCGTGCCCGCCACCTGTGCACCACCCGGCGCCGGGAACGCGAGCAACGCCGCCACCGCCCCGAGGATGAACGTCCATACGACCGCCGGGCGCCTCATGACAGCAGCTCCGCCCGTACGCGCTGGGCCGATCCGCCCTCGGCCTGCAGTGAGGCGGCGGCCTCGCGGAGTTCGGGAGCCAGGGACCGCCGCGCCTCGGCGCGCTCGGCGGGCGTGATGCGGCCCGTGTCGAGGTCAGCGTCGAGGTCGTGGAGTTCGCGGAGGAGTCGCGTGTAGCGCTCGGTCGCCGTGGACGCCTCGGCGCCGCGCGGGTGAGCCGGGGGCTGGCTCGCGGCGATCAGCGCGGCCGCGAACAGGGCGAGCGAGGCGAGCACGAGCCATTCCATGCGCCTACCCCTCTCTCGCGTTCGAGGGATCCGCGAGCTGGCTCAGCCAGCGCTCCTCGGCGTCACCGAGCGCGGGCGCCTCGGCGGCCGGGCGGCGCTGTCGTCGGAGCCATGCCAGGCCCGAGATGCTGACGGCCAGCACAGAGAGGAGCGTCCAGCCCCACAGCCAGAGCGGGAAGCCGGAGGTCGGCAGGGCTGCCAGGATCCGATCGCCGTAGCGCCCGGCAAAGAACCGGAGGATGTCCTGCTCCGACTCGCCGCGGTCGAGGCGGGCGCGGATGTCGCGGCGCATGTCCTGGCAGATCTCGATCTCGCAGGTGTCGAGCCGCTTGTTCGTGCACTGCGGGCAGAGCAACTGCTGCTCGACCGCGATGGCGCGCGCCTCGGCGGGCGGCACCTGGCTCGCCGGCTGCCCCGGCCGCAGGAGCGAGGTCGCGCCGAGTGGTCCCGCGAGCACCAGCGTCACCAGCACGGCCGCGGTCGCGATCGCGATACGCATCATCATGTGCCCGCTCCGGAGACTGCCGCTGCGACCGCCTCGCGCGTCCGTGGCGACGTCGCACGGGTCGGCAGGAACGCGATGACGCCACCCGCGGCGTAGAATGCCGCGCCGATCCACAGCCACGCGACCAGCGGGTTCACCATCACCTGCAGCTGCGCCCGCTGTGTGTCGTCCCACCCTTCGACGAAGGCGTACACGTCCTCGCGGAGCGACGTGTGCAGCCCAACCACCGCCGATGGCTGTCCCGGGTAGCGACTGAAGAAGCGCCGCCCGGGCTCGATCGTTGCCACCTCGCGGCCGTCGCGGAAGACGCGCAGCGCCGCCACCACCTCACTCTCGATGCCGTTCGCCAGGCCGCGGCGCTCCAGCAGGCCACCGTACGTCACCGTGTACGCACCGACCTCGAACACATCGCCGGGTGCGACCGAGACGCGGACGCGCTGCTGGTAGACGTGCGAGGAGACCACCGCGATCGCCATCACCGCGAACGCGATGTGGACCATGTACCCGCCGTAGCGGCGCGGATCGCGGTCGAAGAGCCCGAGCACGGCCGTCGCGACCGGCGCGCCACCTCGTTGCGCGGCGCGGGCACCGAGGAAGAACTCGCGCGCCGTCACCAGCAGCACCAGCGCAGCACTCGCGATCCCCGCGAGCGCGAACGGGTCGCGCATCCCCAGGGCGAAGAGTGCACCGACCAGCACGAGCGTGACCAGCATCGGGTCGCGCGACCTCGCGAGGACCGTCTGGCCGGCGGCGCGACGCCAGGGAAGCAACGTGCCGAGCGCCGTCAGGATCAGGAGGGCGATCAGCAGCGGGCCGACGACGCGGTTGTAGAACGCCGGTCCCACCGTGATGCGGCTGTCGTCGATGAGCTCGGAGAAGACCGGGAACAGCGTGCCGCCGAGGACGATGAGCGCGATGGCAAGCAGGACGTAGTTGTTGACGACCATCACGGCATCGCGCGACACCAGCGAGACGAAGTCGCTGTCTGCTCGGAGCTGCGGCGCGCGCCAGATCAGCAGCGCGATCGAGCCTACGAGGGTGAGCGCGAGCAGGACGAGGAAGTACGGGCCCACGCTCGATTGCGCGAACGAGTGCACCGACGTGACCAGACCGGACCGCACGTTGAACGTGCCGAAGACCGCGAGGGCGAACGCCGTGAAGACCAGGCCGAGGTTCCACAGCTTCAGCATCCCGCGGCGCTCCTGCACCATGGTGGAGTGGAGCAGGGCCGTCAGCGGCAGCAGCGGGAGGAGCGAGGAGTTCTCGACAGGGTCCCAGCCCCAGTAGCCGCCCCAGCCGAGGACCGTGTACGCCCACCACCCACCGAGCACGTTGCCGACCGACAGGACGAGCCACCCGAAGACAGCCCACGGACGCACCAGGCGGATCCATGCGCCATCGACGCGGCCGGCCGCCAGGGCCGCGGCTCCGAGGACGAACGGCGCCGCCGTGCTCGCCAGGCCTCCGAGCAGCATCGGCGGGTGCACCAGCATCCCGCGGTCGACCAGCAGCGGGTTGAGGCCCTGGCCGTCGACGAGCAGCGTCTCGCTCAGGCGGAACGGCGAAGCCATGAACGCGAGGGGCACGAGGAACGCGGTGACCACGAGCCCCGAGATCCCCACAAGCTGACCAGCTGCCCAGGCCATCCTCGGACCGACCATCACCACCAGGGCCGCCAGCAGCACCGACATCACGGTCGCCCAGTAGAGGAGCGAACCGGCCTGGCTGCTGTAGAAGGCGGCCACCTTCATCGGCGTTTCGAGGTCCACCGACGAGACGTTCGCGACATAGGCAATGCTGAAGTCGTCGCGCAGGAGCGCCGTCAGCAGCGACGCAGCAGCCAGCACCACGAACCCTGAGGACAGGGTGAACGCCCGCACCGAGGCGCTCAGGAGGCGCTGATTGCCGGTCCTGGCGACGAACAGCCCGCCGACGGCGGCAAAGCCCGCGGTGCCGAGCGCCGTCAGCACGGCCGCCGCACCCACCGTTGCCGTCGTGTTCACGTCGACGCTCCTCGCGAGGTCACCGCTAGGGCCTGATGCCGGCCGCGGCGGGCGTCTCGCGGAGGAACTCGTCCTCGTGCTTGATGATCACGGAGGACGCCCGGAGCGTTCCCGCTCCCTCCGCCTCGCCCTCGACGATCACGAACGCCTTCGGGCCGAACAGGCTGGGGGTGGGACCGGCCGGGTACGAGATGTTCATGCGCTCGCCGCGGTCGCCCTCGATGGCGAACTGGACCGGGCGGCCGCCGTCCTCGACGACCGTGCCCTCGATGACCCGCCCGCCAACGCGCCACCGGTTCCCCGAGGTGTCGAGTTGCTGCGAGAACTCCTCGGGCGTCACGTAGTACGACATCGTGTCGCCCGCCGCGGAGAGCACGACAACCGTGCCTCCCAGCGAGATCGCGAGGAGCAGGGCGGTGAGCCGACTGCGCCGGGATGAAAGGAACCCACCACTCACGGTACGCGCTCCGTTCGGGCGCCACCGCCGTCGATCCTGTCGAGGCGGTCGCGCAACACGTCCTCGCTCAGCTCCCCGAGGTACTTCTCCTGCACCTCGAGACCGGGCCGGATGAAGAACGACTCCGGCATGCCGTACACGCCGTACTGCAGGTACACCGACCCCTCGACGTCCCGCACGATGGGGAACGTGAGGTTGTGCTCACGGAGGAAGACCCGCGCGTCGCGGTCCTGGTCGAGGATGTTGACCCCGACGAAGGCAAACCCGCGCGACTCGTACTCCGGCCACAGGCGCTGAATCGTCGGCGCCTCAGTGCGGCAAGGCGTGCACCAGGAGGCCCAGAAGTAGAGAAACACCGGCCGGTCGGCGTACTCGCCGAGGCGGACCGTGCCGTCATCGAAGCGCGGCAGCTCGAAGGTTGGAGCGCCGTCGAACCCCGCGCTGACCGAGCCGATCGGCGGCTGGCCCACGCCTCGCGACATCGCCAGACCGAGGACGCCAGCGAGGCCCACGGTCGCGGTGCCGACGCCCGCGAGGATGAACTGCGCCCGAGTGAGGGTTCGCACGCTGCCCGCCGCCCCTCGCGTGATCCGTTGCTGACGAGTCGACACTAGGTGGGGCCGCCGGAGGCGCCCTCATTGAAGACACGAGGTGGGCTCCGGGATTCGTGAACCGTGCGTACCGGCCCGAATTGGCGCGAGATTTGCGAGGTTTCCTCGCGGCCCTCAAGGGGGGCATCGCGGAATCTTGAGCCCTCGTCATCCCAGCCACGACCACGCTCGCGGTTAGGCTGCGTGGAGCCGCGGCTGGCTTGATGCTTGCGAGGTTGCACGTGGTCGCAGTACGCACACTCAGAAGCCACCCGGTGCCCACGCGCTGGGTCAGCCTCAGCCATGCGAGCGAGATCCTCGGCGTGAACCAGTCGACCGTGCGACGGTGGGTCGACTCCGGCCTCGTCCGCGCCTATCGGACCCCGGGTGGTCACCGGCGACTCGCCGAGTCGGACCTGCTCGCGATGACCCAGGGCACACCGGAGCGACTGCAGTCCGCCGCGACCTCGAGGATCCAGCGCGAACTGCGCGGTCGTGGCGCGAACGCCGAGTGGCGCGCCCCGTCCGACGGAGCGGCCGAGCTCCGTTCGCTGGGGCGGCGGCTGCTGGCGCTCGTCGGCGACGCCATGGCGCGGCGCCAGCCCCGAGAGGTGATCGAGCTCGAGATCGACGACATCGGGCGGGAGTACGGGGCGCTGCTCGTTCGCAGCCAGCTCACACTGCCGCTCGCCATCGAGGCGTTTACCTTCTTCCGACGCTCGCTCGACGAGACCGCGCGCTACCTGGCCGGACGCAAGGGGCTCGACCTCTCCGGGGCGGC
>CADEHD010000117.1 GCA_902827055.1 uncultured Chloroflexota bacterium
CCTCCGGAGTAGTCCGCCGCGAGCGGGCGCGGGCGTGCAAGGAGCGCAGCGCGTACTATATGCACGTGAGCCCATCCCTACGCGTGATTCCCCTCGGCGGCCTTGGCGACATTGGCCGCAACATGATGATCTACGAGTACGACGGCACCGCGATCGCGGTGGACGTCGGCCTCATGTTCCCCGAGCAGGAGATGCTCGGCGTCGACATCGTTATCCCCGAGATCACCTACCTGACGGAGCGGCCCGGGCTGCTCAAGGCGGTGTTCCTCACCCACGGGCACGAGGACCACATCGGTGGCCTGCCCTTCCTGCTCCGTGAGCTCAACGTGCCCGTCTACTGCACGCCGCTCACGCGAGGCCTGGTCCAGGTGAAGCTCAAGGAACAGAGGCTCCTCGAGCAGTCCGATATCCAGCTGGTCGAATATGGCGACACGGTCGACGTGGGACCGTTCGCCGTCGAGTTCTTCAGCGTTTCGCACTCGATTCCCGATGCGGCGGGGCTGATCGTCCACACGCCCCTCGGTCCTGTCGTGCACACGGGCGACTACAAGATCGACCACACGCCGGTCATGGAGCAGCACACGGACCTCAACCGGCTCGCGGAGCTGGGTTCGACCGGCGTGCTCCTCCTCTGCGCGGACTCGACGTACGCGGAAGTCGAGGGCTACACGCCCTCCGAGCAGCGCGTCGCGGAGACCCTGGAGCGGGTGATTGGCAACGCCCAGGGGCGCGTCGTCGTGACGACGTTCGCCTCGCTCATCTCGCGCGTGCAAATGGTGGTCGACGCGGCGGTCAAGCACGGGCGGCGGGTGTTCATCACGGGTCGCTCGATGCTGAACAACACGCAGATGGCGCGCGACATGGGGTATCTGAAGGCGCCATCGGGCACGTTCATGACGCCTCGCGAGATGAACGACGCCGTGGACTCGAAGACGGTGGTCATCTGCACGGGTTCGCAGGGCGAGCCGTCCTCGGCGCTCACGCGGATGGCGAACGGCACTCACCAGCAGATCGCGATTCGCAAGGGTGACACGGTCATCCTTTCGTCGAACCCGGTCCCCGGGAACGAGAAGCTGGTCAGCCGCAACATCGACAACCTGTTCGAGCTCGGTGCGCACGTGGTCTACAACCGCGTCGCCGATGTCCACGTGCGCGGGCACGCCGCTCGCGAGGAACTGAAGATCACTCATCGCATCGTGAAGCCGAAGTACTTCGTGCCGATTCACGGCGAGTACCGGCACCTGGTGCTGCATCGGCAGCTGGCGGTCGAACTCGGGATGCCCGAGGAGAACGCGATCGTTCTCAATGACGGCGACGTCCTCGCCATCGACGAGGACAGCGCCCAGGTCGTCGAGAAGGTGCCATCCGATTATGTCTATGTCGATGGCCTCGGCATCGGCGATGTCGACGAGTACGTGCTCCGCGATCGCGCGCACCTGGCCTCCGATGGCTTCGTGGTGCTCGTGGTGCCGGTGCACCGCCATTCGGGTCGGCTCGCGCGCCAGCCGGATGTGATGACGCACGGGTTCGTCGGCCTCGATGAGGAACCGGCCATTGCCCAGGGCGTCATCGACCTGGTCACAGACGCGCTCGGCGGCGACGGTGACCACATCGACTGGACGAGGATCCACGAGTCCCTCAAGGAAGATGTCGCAGCGTATTTGCGCGACCAGACGCACCGGCACCCCCTCGTGCTTCCGTTCGTCGTCGCGGTATAAATGACCTAGGACATTCGCGGGCTGTCCACCCGCGAATCTCGGCGTGCGACCGGGCGGGCGCGCGTGCCGAGTGAAGGAGCACTTTCGTGGCCCGCTCACGCGACCGCTACGTGGCCGACCCCGTCGGCTTCAACCTCGTTGACTTCGTGTTCCGCCCCGAGGTGATCGGGACCACGTTGGTGGTCGCCGGCCTCGCGGCGGTCCCGTTCCTCCTCCCCATCGCCGACCTCGTCTCGGACCTGCGCGACTCGGTCGTGCGAGCGCTGGGCGTGCACGCCTTCACGGCGACGCTCTTCCTCGCGATTGCCGGGATCACGCTGGCCGCGCGTCGCGTGCACTGGCTGCACGTGCGACCGCGCATGGCGGCGGGCGCCTTCGCGATGCTCATCTTCAGCGCGGGCATCCTGGCGACGTGGGCGCCCGACGTGCGCATCGGGCGTGTCGACCTCCGCCTCGTCAGCGCCGGGGGCAGCCTCGGCGATTGGCTGATGAGCTGGCCCGGCGTCCTGCCCTGGCTGAGCTCGTTCTTCGTCGGCTTCGCGCTGCTCTGGCCCGAGACGGCCGCCGAGATCGCGAGGACGGCGCCGGGCGCGGCGGCGCACGGGAGCGCGGTCGCACTCGGGTGGCTGTGGGCGGCCATCGTAGTGCCGGGGTTCTCGGGCGCTCGCGACGGCATCTCGCGCCTCCGTGGGCGGCCTGGCGAGGGGGCCGACGAGGACTGGGCCGACGGCGAGGGGTACGACGGCTACGAGGATGACGAGTACGACGACGCCGACTACGAGGACGGCGATTTCGAGGACTACGTCGGCGGCGACGACGACGGTGACTACGACGACGAGGACGGCACCGAAGGCGACTGGCAGGAGGATGACGCGCCGCGTGAGCGCCCGGTCCTCCTGAAGCCGCGCCCCGCTCCGAAGGTGATTGCGCCACCGGCGCTGGCCGCGAAGCCTCAGCAGGTGGCGATGGACCTCGAGCAGCCACGCGTGCTCGGGCGGTCCACAGACGGCTGGCAGCTGCCCCCCATCACGCTCCTCGAGGACCCCAAGGCTGTCAGCAAGCAGAAGCAGGCGGACACGCAGCGCCGAGCGGCGCTCATCGTCGACACGCTCGCCTCGTTTGGCGTCGACTCCCGTGTTGTCGAGATCAACGAGGGCCCGACGGTCACGCAGTTCGGCGTGGAGCCTGGCTGGGACGTGCGCACTCGGATGGTGCAGGAGCGCGACGTGAACGGTCTCGTCTTTGACGAGGAGGGGCAGCCGGTGATGCGCGAGGTCGAGATCTCGCGGACACGAATCCGCGTACAGCGGATTACGTCGCTTCAGAACGACCTGGCGCTCGCCCTCGCGGCGCCCGCCCTGCGCATCGAGGCGCCTGTTCCGGGGAAGCCGGTCGTGGGTATCGAGGTCCCGAACAGCACCTCGACGATGGTCACGATGAAGCAGCTGATGTCCGGCAACGCCTACGAGAAGTTCGCCGCGAAGGCGGACCTGCCTGTGGCGCTCGGGGCGGGCGTCTCGGGCGAGCCGGTGATGGCGGACCTGGCGAAGATGCCCCACCTCCTGATCGCGGGCGCGACGGGCGCGGGCAAGTCGGTCTGCCTCAACGCGATCATCACCGGCCTCCTGATGCACTTCTCCCCGAACGAGCTGCGGCTCGTGCTGATCGACCCGAAGCGCGTCGAAATGACGCCGTACTCGGAGGTGCCGCACCTCGCGTTCTCGCACATCGTGGTCGACATGGACCGCGTGGTGGGGACGCTGCAGGCGGTGATCAACGAGATGGAGTCGCGCTACCGGCGATTCGCGCAGTCGGGCGTCAAGACGACGCCCAGCGCGGTGGCGATCATGGCGCTGCTGCTCGGCCTGGCGGCCGGCCTGCTCACCGGCATGTTGACGAAGCCGGTCTTCGGCGTCGTCGCCGGCGTCGTCGCCGCCTTCCTGCCGCTCGCCGTCCTGATGCAGCGCCGCGGCGCCCGGATGCACCGGTTCGAGGAGCAGTTCCCGGAAGCCCTCGACCTGATGGCGCGGGCGCTGCGCGCCGGCCACGCCTTCCAGACGTCGCTCGGCATGGCCGCCGACGAGATGAAGGACCCGGTCGGTCCGGAGTTCAAGAAGACGTTCGAGCAGCAGAACTACGGTCTGCCGCTGCGCGACGCGCTGACGCAGATGTCGGAGCGCGTGCCGCTGCTCGACGTCCGCTTCTTCGTGACCGCGGTGCTGATCCAGCGCGAGACCGGCGGCAACCTGTCCGAGATCCTCGAGAACCTCGCGCATGTCGTCCGCGAGCGCTTCAAGATCCGGCGCCAGGTGCGGGTCTACACGGCGCACGGCCGCTTCACCGCCGGCGTCCTCCTGTCGCTGCCGGCGGCGCTGGCGATTGCCCTCATGTTCATCAACCCGGAGCACATGCAGGTCCTGTTCAAGGAGCGCATGGGCCAGACGCTGCTGGTCACCGCCATCGTGATGCAGGCCATCGGGTTCGTCTGGATTCGCAACGTGATCAAGATCGAGGTCTGAGATGACGATCCTGCTCCCGCTTCTCGCGTTCATCTTCGCCTCGCTCGTCGTCGCGGCCGCGGCGCTGGCGCTGGCGCCGACCTCGGGCACGACCATCGAGCAGCGTCTCGGCGGGGTGATCGATCACCAGGGCCGGCCCGACGAGGAATCGCGGTTCGGCAAGGCGATGCTCGGCGCGTTCTTCCGGCTCGGGACGATGGCACCGCGCTCGGTGAAGGAGATGAGCAAGCTGCAGCAGCGGCTCATCCAGTCCGGCTATCGCGGCGGCGAGGCGCTGGTCGTCTTCTTCGGCATCCGCGTCGGCATGTCGCTGCTGTTCTTCGCGGTGTGCGCCTTCGGCCTGCTCGCCCGGCCGAACCTGGCGTTCGCGCTGGCGGCGGCCGGCCTCGGCTACGTCCTGCCGGGCATGGCGCTGGCCCGTCTGGCCAAGACCCGGCAGCACAAGATCCGGCTCGGCCTGCCCGACGCGCTCGACCTGCTGGTCGTCAGCGTCGAGGCCGGTCTCGGTCTCGATCAGGCGATTCAGCGCGTCGGCAACGAGCTCGCCTTCGCGCATCCCGAGCTGTGCGGCGAACTGCGCCTGATCAACCTCGAACTGCGGGCCGGCAAGGCCCGTTCCGAGGCGCTGCACAACCTCGCCGATCGCACCGGCGTCGACGACATCAGCTCGCTCGTCGGCATGCTCGTGCAGACCGACAAGTTCGGCACCAGCGTCGCGCAGTCGTTGCGCGTGCACTCGGACACCGTGCGCACCAAACGCCGCCAGCGCGCCGAGGAGGCCGCGGCGAAGACCGGCGTGAAGATGGTGTTTCCGCTCGTGTTCTGCATCTTCCCGGCGATCTGGGTCGTCACCATCGGACCCGCGGCGATCAAGTTCATCCAGGTCGTCGGTCCGATGGCGACCAAGTGACGGGGATCGGGTCATCCGCACGAGACGCCATCATGTCCACGGCTCCCACCTTTCCCCCCGACACGGTATTCAGGGCCACGCCGGCGCCGCCGGCGCCGGCCACGCTCGCCGACACCGGCCTGGGCGCCGACCAGGTCGCACGGCTCCTGGTGAAGACGCTGTACACCGGCGAGCTCTCCGGCACGCTCCTGGCCGAACGGATTCGGCTGCCGTTCAACATGCTCGAGCCGATCGTCGAAGGCCTGCGTGCGGAGCGTCTCATCGAGGTCCGCGGCGCGACGGGGACCGGCACCGCCGGCTTCCGCTTCGTGCTCACCGACCTCGGGCGGGAACGGGCGCGTCAGTATCTCGAGGCCAACCAGTACGTCGCCCCGGGGCCTGTGCCGGTTGCCGACTACGTGGCGTTCATGCAGCGACTGCTCGACGAGCGAGGCTTCATCGATCGCGAGCGCATGCGGCGCGGCTTCACCGATCTCATCGTGTCAGACACGATGCTCGAGCAGCTCGGACCGGCGGTGAACGCGAACAAGGCGGTGTTCCTCTACGGACCGCCGGGCAACGGCAAGACGGTCCTGGCCGAAGGCATGGGCCGATCGATTGGCGGCGACATGTACGTCCCCCACGCGCTCGACGTGGACGGCCAGACCGTGACGATGTACGACCCGGTGACGCACGTGTCACTCGAGACGGACGAGTCGGTCTCGATCATCAAGTCGGCCCCGAGGGATCGCCGCTGGATCCGCATCAAGCGTCCGGTGGTGACGGTCGGCGGCGAGCTCACGCTCGAGATGCTCGACCTGGCGTTCAACCCGATCGCCAAGTACCACGAAGCGCCCATCCAGCTGAAGGCCAACGGAGGCGTGTTCCTGGTGGACGACTTCGGCCGCCAGCGGATGCGCCCGGAAGATCTGCTCAACCGCTGGATCGTGCCGCTGGAGAGCCGCGTGGACTATCTCACGCTCCACACCGGCAAGAAGTTCCAGGTGCCGTTCGACGTCCTCATCGTGTTCGCCACCAACCTCGATCCGGCGTCGCTCGCCGACGAGGCGTTCCTACGCCGCATCCCCTACAAGATCCCGGTCGAGGATCCGAGCATGGACCAGTTCGTCCGCATCTTCGAGATGAACTGCCGGAAGCGCGGACTGCGCTTCCACCAGGTCATGATCGCGTATCTCCAGCGCCGCCACTACGTCCCGAACCAGCGGCCGCTGCGCGCCTGTCATCCGCGCGACCTCCTCGATCAGGTGACCGCCCTGTGCCGCTATCGCGGACAGGAACCGGCCATCACCCGCGAGCTGCTCGATGCCGCGTGCCGGGCCTACTTCGTCGACACCGACGAGTCGCATGCCACCCGGCGGGGCGGCCGGCTGCGCCGCCGCCAGGTCGAGGAGTCCTGAGTGGCGCCGGGCTCGCGCGAGCGTCTCTCGGATCTGGCGGCGCGGCTGGTCGTCGCGACGCTGTTCGTGCTGCTGTCGATCAATCTGCTGGGCGACTTCCAGCGCACCCAGCACCTCACGGGTCTGTTGCTGCTGGTCAGCGAGGCGCTGGTCGTCGTACTGACCATCTTCAGGCGCCGCGCCCAGGTCGTCGATCGCACGCTGGCGGCCGCCGCCGTCACGG
>CADEHD010000118.1 GCA_902827055.1 uncultured Chloroflexota bacterium
CCGAGCGCGTTGGGCTACGGACCGGCCGGAGGCGGCTCAGCCGGAGGCGGCTCAACAGGCGGCGGCTCAGCGGGCGGCGGCTCAGCAGGCGGCGGCTCCGCGGGCGGCGGCTCAGCAGGCGGCGGCTCAGCAGGCGGCGGCCCCGCGGGAGGCGGCTCGGCGGGTGGCGACCCGGCAGGAGGCGGCTCGGCGGGCGGTGGCCCGGCCGCAGAAACGGGCTCGTCCTCGGGTGGGCAGGGAGAGCCGGTGCGCTGCGGATCGAGGCGGTTCGGGTCGGTGGGACCACTCGCGAGGAACACAGCCAGCAGCTGCGCCATCGAGGTGAAGTCGTTGCAGTTGTAGAGGTCGGCGCCATTGGTGTTCAGCGGGCCACCTCGGGGTCCCGTCACCACCGTCCCACCCGGGCCCACGACCTGGAGCGGCGGAGGCGTCGCCGTCGACGCCGGAGTGCCCGCAGGCGGGGGCGGGGTCGGCGGCGCGGGCGGAACCACAGACGGCGGTTCGGCGGTCGGGACCGGCAGCGACGGGGCGACAGCGGACGCCGGCGGCGGCTCGGGCGCGGGAGGCCTCCCGGGCGCCGCGGTGGGCGTGGGGGCCGCGGGAGACACAGGCACGCGGTCTCGCACATCGATGGGCAGCGCGCCGGCGGCCGTCACCGCGGTGGGGGCCGGCGTCGAGACGGACGTGGGCGACGGCGACGCCTCTGGCGGGGGCCCCGCGACCCCACCGAGTCCCGGCGAGGTCGCGCGGCCGCTCTGCGGCGTTGGCGTACTGGCGGGGCCCGAGATCGCGTCGCCGGACACTCCCACGGCGAGCGAGGGGTTCGGCAGCGGGAGCGCGCGCGGCGAGGACACCAGCACGGTCACGGTGAGAATCGCCCACGTGACGACGCCAGCGCCGGCCAGCATCGACACCTCGCCACGACTCGCCGCGGATGTGCGGCGCGCGTAGCGGTCGGCGAGCCAATCGAGCAGCGCATCCCGCGCTAAACCCAGATCCACGAAGCGCATCGGCTCTCCATGCCCAATGCATCGGTACCTCCTCGAGGGTAGGCGCCCACCTCGCCTGCTTCGTCCGGGGAAACCCTGATCTGGCCGGTCCGACCGCACGATGCGTCGGAGGCGGCGTCGCCCTGCGCGGACATCACGGGCGGGGTGGCGCTTGGTACGATGGCGCCTCGGCACCCACAACCGGAGGAGGTCCCCGTGGTCGAAGAGATGCGCCCAGGTGAACTGTCGCTGCTGGTGGTGTCCGACTTCATCTGACCGTGGTGTTATGTCGGCCTCGTTGAGGTCGAACGACTCCAGAAGGAGCACCCGGACGTGAACGTCCGCTGGGTGCCGTTCTTCCTGGACCCAACCATCCCGCCCGAGGGCCGCACCCGGGAGCCAACCACAACGGCCGACACGCCGAAGTCCGCGCTGGAACTGCGCGGTGAGTCGCAAGGCATCGTCTTCCGTCGTGGCCGCCGCTTCACTCCGAACACGCACCGTGCGCTCGAGCTGCAGGAGTACGCGTACGGCCAGGGCCTCGAGGGCCCCGCGATCGACGCGCTCCATCGCGAGCTCTTCAAGGCGCACTTCGACGACCACATCGACATCAGCAACATCGACGTGCTCACCGAGATCGCGGGCAAGCACGGGATGAACCATGACGACGTCCGCGACGCCCTGACGACGGGCCGCCTCGCCGAGGAGGTCGACGCGGGCATCGAGTGGTCGCGCGCCGTCGGCGTGACCGGCATCCCAACCTTCATCTTCAACCAGAAGTACGCCATCGTCGGCGCGCAGGAGTACCCGGCGTTCGAGCGCGTCATGACGCGCCTCCGTTCCGAGGTCGCGCGTGGCGAGGGCTAGGCGGGGCGGCCTGTGAGCGCAGAGCTACGCGATGGGGTCGAGCAGCTGATCTGGCTGCTCGACCAGGCCTTCGAGGGCAGCGAGCACTCGCTGCTGGCGAACGTGGCCTCAGTCAGCGACGAGCACTGGGCGATCGTGCCCCCGGGCGCCGGGCGCACCGTCGGGGCGATCCTCGGCCACGTCGGCGGCGCGAAGTACATGTACGAGAACTACGCCTTCGGGAACGCCGCCTATGAGTCGGGCAAGCCGCCCGTCGTGCCCCCCGTGGGCCGCGAGGCGGTCATCGAGTGGCTCCGCGAGGGGCATCGGCGGTTTACGTCGTCACTCGCCGCAGTGACCGACATGCGCCTCCGCGAAGAGCGCCTGACGCCGTGGCGTGGCGAAATCGAGCTACGCGACATCGTGCGCATCGTCATGGAGCACGACCTGTACCACGCTGGCGAGGTGAACCACCTCCGCGCGCTGCTGGACGACTCAGACCGATGGCCTTGGGACTGAGAACGCCATAACGGGCAGCTGAGGGCAGTCTCACCGAGCAGGACGCACCGTAACGGCCAATGGCAGCGGCTGACATACCTCGAACCTACCGAATGTAGAGAAGGACCGCCTGCGGGCGGTCCTTCTCTACTTCTGTCTCGAGTCCCGTGGCGCGCACGATCTGGAGTACGCGCGCTCCTGTTCGAGTGGCTCCGGTTATGCCTTGCGGGGCAGCTCCACCACGGCCGTGCCCTGGAGGGGGCGCTCGCCTCGAGCGTTCTCCATGTACACGTCCAGTTTCACGCGAGGACCCTCGGGGGTCTCGTCCGCGTCGGTCACAAGCGCCTGCAGCTTCAGGTCGTCGCCCTGCAACACGGGGCGCCGGTACGAGACATCGAGGGAGTGGAGCGTGCCCTCGGGGCCCATCCAGTCCTCCACGAGACGACTGATGATCGACATGCTCATCGAGCCGGGCACGATCGCCGCCCGCATCCCGATCGAACGCGCGCCCTCGTCGCTGGTGAACCGCCCGTCGCCGGGGCCGCCCCGCGCCGGGTTCAACCCCAGGAACTCGCGCACCAGCTCGGGCGTGGGGGTCATCTCCTCGGCGTACTCGTCGCCCAGGTCGACCTCCTCGAAGTAACGCTGTGCCTCACTCACGTGCGGCCTCCGTCTCCCGGTGCACCGTCGACTGCTCCATCGCGCCAATGAGGTTCCCCGATGCGGCGTCGAGGAACTCCGTGCGCCGCACCACGAACACCATCGTGCCGGTGCGGCCGGTCTTGCCGTAGACCTCCTTGACGGTGGTCTGCGCCTTGATCGGGTGGCCCACTAGCAGCGGCTCCTTGAACTCCATACGCGAGCCGGCCATGAACGTCGTGTTGCCGAACTGCACCTTAGGGTCGAGCGCCTGCCCGCCACCGAAGGTCACCGAACTGAGCATCCCGGGGGGCGCGAACTGGCCGCCCCGGAACTTCGGGTTCGCTTCGCCGATCGTCTCGCAGTACTTCTGCACCTGCGCCTCGGAGATGGTGAACTCGCCCAGCTGCACCTGGACGCCCACTACGCTCCGGTCGTACTCGAACTGGGCTTCCTGCGTCGGTTCCGTCGTCATATGCCCTCCGACCAACTTCGCGACGAGCGCCGTCGCGCCGCGTGTACCCTACTCGACTCGCTGTGGCCGTGGCCGAGCCGCTCCCGGCGGCTACTCGTCCGGGTGCCCGGCGAGCGTCTGCTCCACCGTGACGGGGAAGAACTCACCGCTCTTCAGCTCCTGGACCAGGTCCTCCACCGAGCGGATCGGCCGTCGGAACGCCGTGAGGCAGCGGCCGATCGCGCTCACGAAGTGCGCGTCCGAGCCGCCCACGCGCCCCAGCCCGTGCTCCTTCGCGAACACCAGCGCCCGCCCGTTCTCTTCATCGTTCGAGCCGCCGTTGAGCTGCTCCACCACCTTCACGGGCGGGACCGACACCCCGCGGAGGCGGTAGTGCTCCTCGAGGCCGATGCGCGCCCGGCCCGCGTGCGCCCCCACGGCGAACCCGCCGTAGTCGTACATGGCGTTGAACACGTCCTGGTAGGGCAGAGACACGTTCGAGAGGTCGAACTGCGAGGTGAACCGGGGATCGATGCCGTACGCCAGCACGTGACCGATGTCCGTCTCGACCTCAGCACCCTTCAGCACGACCACTCCGTACTGCTCGGCCAGCGCCGAGTAGTCGACGGTGGGGTCGTACTGGCGATGCTCGGTCAGGACAATCCCATCGATCTTGTACCCCTTCTTCCGCCGCGCGACGATCCACTTGAGGTAGCCCTCGACGGTGCCGCCGGCGTCGTCGGACGCATCCGTCGAGTGCGAATGCAGGTCGAAGTAGTAGTAGTCAGGCACGCATCACTCCTCGTGACCCGTTGGGTGGCGTGATTCTCCGAGCGTGGACCGCGCCCGTCAAATCCGCCACCACGCACGTAACAGCACGCCGCTGGGGATAACCAACCACAAACGGTCGTGTTGCAGGATCCCGGCGGATCGAGTACACAGTCGTGACCGCTGACACCCCTCGGGCGTCGGCGGCGGAGCCGATCGTGGCAGGACGCCGACAGATCGGATCCGCAACGTCATGCGTACTACCCTGTGAAGGACCTCGTCGCGAGGCCTGACAGGGGAGCGGCGCAGCAGGAACAGCCTGGCGAACGAGCCTCGCTGAGCGGAGGGCACTGGATGCAGCGGTACATCATTCGTCGCCTCATCTATCTCATCCCGACGATCATCGTGACCACGATGTTCACGTTCGGGCTGCTGCGCATCATGCCCGGCGACGCCATCGTCGCCCAGATGGCAGAGTCCCGGGGCTCGGACCCCGCCCTGATGGAGAAGCTGCGCAAGGACCTCGGCCTCGATGTGCCGGCGCCCGTGCAGTACGTGCGCTGGATCTCCGGTGTCGTCACCGGCGACTGGGGCAAGTCGTACTGGCAGAACAAGCCTGTGACCGAGGTCATCGGGCGCGCCCTGCCGATCTCGTTCGAGCTCGGATTCCTCGCGCTCAGCATCGGCCTCATCATCGCCATCCCGATTGGCGTGATGTCCGCCATCTACCAGGACACGTGGATCGACTACCTCGGCCGCTCGATTTCGATCGGTGGCATCTCGATCCCGAACTTCTTCCTGGCGACGCTCGTCATCATCTACGGCGCGATCTGGTTCGGCTGGTTCCCACCGATGTCGTACCAGAGCCCGTTCGAGAACCCGATGGGCAACCTCCAGCAGTTCATCCCGGGCGCCACAGTCCTCGGGCTGAGCGCCTCGGCGTCGAACATGCGCATGATCCGCACCACGATGCTCGAGGCCATGCGTGAGGACTACGTCCGCACGGCGCGCGCCAAGGGCCTCGCGGAGATGAGCGTCATCTACAAGCACGCGTTCCGCAACGCGCTCATCCCGGTGGTCACGCTGCTCGGCTTCCAGGTCGCGGGCGTTATCGGTGGCTCCGTCATCGTGGAGAGCGTCTTCGCCATCAACGGCATCGGCCGCACCTACATCGACGCGGTGACCCAGCGCGACTACCCGCTGGTCCAGGGCATCCTGCTTATCCTCGTCACGGTGAGCCTGCTGTCGAACCTGATGGTCGACATCTCCTACTCCTGGCTCGACCCGCGGATTCGGTACAGCTAGCGACCGGGCTCGCAACCAGCGCACATCCGAGAAGCCCCCGCCGCCCGCGGGGGCTTCTTCGTGCGAGAGCCGTCCGGGCCTTGCCCCGGCGCACGCCCAACCCTCACACTCCGCCCATGAGCCCCGACAGCACGCGCGAACCGTCTTCTGACCTCCCCAACTCCGCGTCGCCCCCAACCGTGTCCTCGTCCGAGGCGTACGCGGCCTTCGAGGCTCGCCTGCGCGACTGGCTCCGGCACGACCGCGGCATTGAGGAGTGGCGCCGCCTCGCCCGCCTCGATGAGGACACAGCCCTCGTCTCCAAGTTCCAGGCTGGCTTCGCTCCACAGTTGCACGCGCTCCTCGAGGCACTCCCGGAGCTCATCGACGAGGACCTGGTGCTCGCCGCGTACGCGGACACGGCGGGTGCGGCGTCACCGGGGACGTTGCGCGTCGACGCGTGGGACCGCGCGATGCGCAGCCTCCTCGAGCGCGCCTGCACTCGGCTGGGGATTCCGGAGACCGCCGACCAGCAGGCGTTCGTGCGCGTCGGGGTCGACTCCGTGCGTGCCCTCCTCGACTCCATCCTCTGGAGCGCACCCACCGTGGAGGATGCGTACGCACCTGCCTCGGGCGAGCGCGAGGCATACCTCGATGTGACACGCGCGTTCGCCGGCCGTGACTTCTTCACTCGCAACTACGGCGTCTTCGAGGCACACCTGGTCCAGAACCACTGCCCGGGCTCGGCGTACGCCCGCGTCATGCTCGCGCAGGCCTGGCATGCCTGCACCGGCACCGCTGCGCCGACGCTCCCCGCCGCCGACTAGGCCTCGAGGGCTGCGCGTATCGCGGCGAGTCCGGCGGCCGTGTCAGGCGCTGAGGCAGGTCGGAACACCTGCAGCGTGGCACCCGAGCTGTACCGCTCGAGGTCCACGAGCTCGAGGGACAGTCGGCGCCGCCCCTCGGGAAAGAGGCGCAGCCCGCCGCCGATGGCGACCGGGAACACCACGAGGCGCAACTCGTCGACCAGCTCGTGTTGCAGCAGAGCGCGGACCAGCATCGCGCTCCCCATCACGAGGATCGGGCCGCCCTCGGTGCCCTTGAGCGCGCGGACGGCCGGCACCAGGTCGCCGTCTAGCCGCACCGCGTTCCACTCGAGCGGTGCGCGCCCCCGCGTGACCACGTGCTTCCGCATCCCGTTCATCTTGTCGGCGAACTCGCCCTCGCGGGGCGCCCACCCCTCTGCGAAGCCCTCGTAGGTGCGCCGCCCGAGCAGCAATGACTCCG
>CADEHD010000119.1 GCA_902827055.1 uncultured Chloroflexota bacterium
TGCGGAAGCCCTCGTCCAGGTCGATCCAGGCGAGCACGTACGCGCCAAGCGGGGCGAACGAGGGGTTCCGGTTCTGGCGGACGACGGTGTACGTGTACACCTTGCCCTCGCCCTTCGAGTCCTTCCACTCCAGGTTGCTGCTGCCGCAGCCGGTGCAGAGGATGCGCGGGGTGAAGACGACGGTGCTGCAGTCGCTGCACTGCTGGTACGTCAGACGGCCCTCTTTGACGGCCGCCCAGTACTTCTCCGTGTTCGGCTCGGGGAACCGGGGCTGTGGTCGGTCTGGCATGGCTTGTTCTCCGATCCCTGTCTAGTCAGCCGCGAGGATGACGCTGCCGCCAGCGTGCGTACCGCCCAGCGCGCCACCGTTGCCGTGCGCGATGGCCAGCTTGGCGCCGGGGACCTGCGAGGTCGATTCGCCGCGGAGCTGCCGCACTGACTCGAAGAGGAGGAAGATGCCGCGCATGCCGGGGTGGTTGCTCGAGAGACCGCCACCATCGGTGTTGAGGGTGGGCTTGAGGGCCGTGTCGAAGCGGAATCGGCCACCCTTCGCGAGGTCCTTGTACTCACCCTTCTTGCAGAACCCCAGGTCCTCGAGGATCGTCGCCACGGTGATCGTGAACGAGTCGTAGATCATCGCGATGTCGATCTCGGCCGGGGTGATCTGTGCCTCGGCGAAGGCGATGGGGCCACCCTGCGCCGCGGCGCTGGTGGTGATGTCGCCGCCGTTCTCGCGGTACTTGATCGCCTCGCCGGTCCCGATGATCCACGCCGGGGTCTTCTTCGTGCCCCGCGCGACATCGCGGCTGGCGATGATCACGGCGCCACCGCCATCGGACTGCATGCAGCACTCGAGGAGGTGCAGCGGATCCGAGATCATGCGCGACTCGAGCACGTCCTGGACGGTGATCTCGCCGGTCCCCATGAACTGGAGGTCGGTCATCGCCTTGACGGCCTCGGGGTTGCGGGTGGCGTGCAGCCGCGTCGAAACGGAGATCTCCGCGAGATCCTCGGTCGTGGTGCCGTACTCGTGCATGTGCCGGTGGGCGACCAGGGCGTAGTTCCCCACGGTGATCATCCCGTAGGGGTCTTCCATGTTGCCCTGCCAGTTCGGCAGGCCCTGTCCCGTGGCTCCACCAGTGCCAATCGCGCGGCGGCTGGACGCGGCCGTGGAGCCGTAGGTCAGCACCGCGACGTTGGCCTTGCCGGCCGCGATGTCGCGGAGGGCGTGGGCAGCCTGGAACTCATACGACGAGCCGCCGACCTGGGTGGTGTCGATGACCGTGGGCTTCAGCCCCAGGTAGGGGGCCATGCCGAGGCCGCCGCCGCCCTCACCATCGTTGGTGTCGTACACGGCGTCGATGTCCGACCACTTGAGTCCAGCATCGTCGAGCGCGGCCTTGATCGACTCGACCTTGATTTGCATCGCCGAGCGCCCGGGGGCGACTCGCAGGGGATACTCGTGGATCCCGACGATGGCGGCCTCGCGCCTCTGGTTGGCCATGGTTTCCCTCCATTACGTGTGGTTGGCGGCGGCATCATTCAGCCTCGAAGCTGGCCTGTCAACGCTGCACGTGATGGCACCCCGCGGCGGTCAGCGCTCGTCGGTGACGAGCACGACGACGTGCACGACGGGGCCGACTGACGCGATCCGGAGGCGCCAGCAGCCTGGCGTCGGGAACCACAGTGCCCCCTCGATCGCCGCTGACGAAGCGGCGCTTGCCACGTCGAAGTCGGCGGTCAGCGGCGGCGCGGTGCCGTCGAGGCGCTCGCCCGTCACGTCGAGGGGTGCGCCGACCGCCGGGCGGACGAACCACCACGGCGCACGAACCGCGCCGCTCCCCGCTGCGCGCAGCACCCCGTTCAACGGGAGGCTCATCCAGAGTTCGCCCGCACCGTGGCTCGTGGCGCGATCGACCTCGATGTCCGGCGGGACGCGTTGGTTCGGCAGGGTGATCGGGCAGTCCCCCTGGAACCGCGCACGCGGGTCAGGCGTCGGAACGCCGCCCGGAGGCGGCACGGCGATCGAGGTGGCCGCGGGCACCTCGTCGGGCGGGGTGCAGGCGGCGAATCCGACGGCGGACGTGACGAGGAACAGTCCGAGGAGCAAGGTCCTGCCTCGCACGAGCTACCTCGCCCGACGGCGCTTCTCGGGCGCGACGCCGCGCCACGTGCACTTGCACCACGGCAGCTCGCAGGCGGCGTTCGGGATCGGCCCCTCCTCGACGGCACGCGCGAACGAGTACTCAGCGCCATCGAGCTCCGCGCACGCGGGACAGCAACGCTTGCCCTCCACCGCCACCCGCGCGTGGTGCTTGCGCTTCTGGATGTCGAGCACGGCGGCGCTGTGCGCCAGGCGCAGCGACTCGCGGTAGTCGGCGGCTGGTTCGTGCGCGTGGAGCCAGCGCGCCTGCGCGAGGTAGACAAGGCCGGCGCCGTCCCAGTCGCGCGCGCGCGTGTAGCGCTCGATGGCGCGGGTCGTGAGCGCCCACAGCACGTCGCCTGGCGAGGCCTCACCGCCGGACTGCTCGCGGAGCAGCCGCTCCTCGCGAGCAAACTCGGCGTCGGTGATGCCGACACGCCCGACGCTCGCAACCGCCTCGGCGCGGAGCGCGGCGAGGGTGTGGCTCGGGGCGCTGGTTGGGGAGGAGTGGTCTGGCATGGGATTCCTGTCGGTCCGCGGACAGACGGAGGGTGGGGCTGTCAGGTGACTGCTGCATTATCACCGGAGAGATTGACGCGCCACCTCGTGCGCGACTAGTCTCCGCGCGAAGCGGAGGGAAAACATGGCGGGGAAGCATCTCGAAGGCAAGGTAGCTGTCGTCACCGGTGGTGCCGGGGGCATGGGCAGCTGGATCTGCAAGATTTTCGCCGAGCAGGGTGCGAAGGTCGTGGTTGCCGACACCGGCGCTGACGTCGAAGGCCGCATGGGCATGGACGCTTCCCGCGTCAACGCCGTGGTGGACGAGATCAAGGCTGCGGGTGGCGAGGCGGTGGCCATCATCGGCGACGTCGCCGACATGGACACCGGCGAGAAGATCATCAAGACGGCCATCGACACCTACGGCGGGCTCGACATCCTGGTCTGTGCGCACGGCATTCTGCGCGAGCGCATGATCTTCAACATGGCAGAGGACGAGTGGGACGGCGTGATCCACACGCACCTCAAGGGGTGCTTCACGGTCACGAAGTTCGCCTCCATCTACTGGCGGCAGGAGCGCGAGCGCGGCGGCCGCATCATCTACTTCACCTCGACGGCCGGTATCAACGGTGGCGCCGGGCAGCCGAACTACTCCGCGGCTCACGCGGCCAAGATCGGCCTGTCGCTCTCGAACGCCCAGGCACTCGCCCGCTACGGCGTGACCTCCAACGTGATCTCCCCCGGCGCCTCGACGCGCATGACCGACCGCGGTCTGGCTGTCGAGCGCGACGCGCCGCCCCCGAGCCTCTCGGCGGCGGGCACGGCTCGTGACCCGAAGAACGCGGTTCCGGCGATCGTCTACATCGCCTCGGACGCGGGCAAGGACATCACGGGGCGCGCGATTGGCGTGACGGGCCACAAGATCACGATCTGGAAAGAGCAGGGGTGGGAGCGCACGCTCTACTCCGAGGACCCGTACTGGGACATCGACACGCTGTTCGAGATCATGCCGACGACGCTGGCCGGCGGGAACCTGGGCATGGCGCCCAAGCTCAGCCCGTAGCTCGCACTCGGTTTGGGCAGCATGTTCGAACAGGGTGACGGGTAACGGAGAGAAGACTCATGGCACAGCATCTGGTGGGTAAGGTCGCTGTTGTCACCGGCGGTGCCGGTGGCATGGGCAGCTGGATCTGCAAGATCTTCGCCGAGCAGGGCGCGAAGGTTGTGGTCGCGGACACGGGCGCGGACGTCGAGGGTCGCATGGGCATGGACCCGACCCGCGTCAACGCCGTCGTCGACGAGATCAAGGCCGCGGGCGGCGAGGCCGTCAGCGTCATCGGCGACGTCGCGGACATGGATGTCGGCGAGAAGATCATCAAGACGGCCATCGACACCTACGGTGGCCTCGACATCCTCGTGTGTGCGCACGGCATCCTCCGCGAGCGCATGATCTTCAACCAGACCGAGGACGAGTGGGACGGCACCGTGCGGGCGCACCTCAAGGGGTGCTTCACGGTGACGAAGTTCGCCGCCATCTACTGGCGCCAGGAGCGCGAGCGCGGCGGCCGCATCATCTACTTCACCTCGGACGCCGGGATCTCCGGCTCCGCGGGCCAGCCGAACTACTCGGCCGCGCACATGGGCAAGCTCGGCCTCATGCGGTCGAACGCGATCGCCCTCGAGCGCTACGGCGTGACGTGCAACGCGATCGCCCCCAACGCCTCGACGCGCATGACCGACCGCGGTCTGGCCGTCGGCCGCGACGAGCCGCCCCCGAGCCTCTCGGCAGCGGGCACCGCGCGCGACCCGAAGAACGTGGTGCCGATCATCGTGTGGCTCGCCTCGGACGAGGGGAAAGTCTCGACCGGACGCGTCTACGGTGTGACCGGACACAAGATCACGCTCTTCTCGGAACCACTCCAGGAGCGGGTGCTCTACAGCAAGACCCCGTTCTTCGACATCGACCGCCTGTTCGAGGAGTGGCCCAACACCCTCGGGCAGGGCGGTTACCCGATGAACCGCATGGTGACGTCCGCCTCCCAGGTGGTAGCGAACGCGCCCGGACGGTAGGCACTCAAGGGGGCTCTCGCGGCGAGAGCCCCCTTTCTCTTTACCTGCGCTCCACACGACCGAGCACCGTGCTCGTCCTTCGAGGTCGCATGCCGAGCGACGTCCAGGCGGGTTCGAAAGGAACTTCCCCCGTGCCAAAGTCGGCCAGGTCCAGCGTCGCAGCGTGCACGACGCATCACTGGGTCATCGGGGCTCCCAGCGGAGCCGTCAGCATGGGTGTCTGTAAGAACTGCGGTGCAGAGAAGCAGTTCTCTGCCGTCCCCGAGCGAGGCTGGGTCTCGAGGGCAGGCGCGCGCAAGGCGTAGCCCGTCCCCGAGGCGCTTCGAGTCAGGGTCCGAGCGCGGACCACGGAGTCACGTTCCGTCCGCGCTCGCAGGCTCTGTTGTATGCCATGTATCCCAGTCCGCTTGCTCCCGTCGGCGGTTGCTCCCGAGCCGCCTCGGCACCACTCTGTAGCGATGTCCTGCCACCCTCGTCGCCCGCGAGTCGCGATGCCTGCTGGCGCATCTGAAGTCGGGTGTGCCCATGCCTGATCACCGCATTGTCGCGAAGGCGATGAACGACCTCGCCGATGACTGGCACTGGGTTGTCCTCCGCGATGCGCACGAGCTCGAGCCGCGCCTGTATCTCGCTCGCACCGTGGATACGGTGTGCGGCATCCTCATCGATGCCGGGCCGACCCGCGTGCGACTGTACGACACCGGCGCCCCAGCCGAGCCGACCTGCCCCGCCTGCCTCGAGGATGGCTTCGATCGCGGGCTGCGCGCGCAGATCTCGGAGGCGTTGGAGGCCGCCGAGGCGCTACCGCTCACGCGATAGCACCCCGGCGCCGGCTCCGGGAAGACCGGCTAGTTCGGCAGGCGCACGCCCGTGCTCGGGAAGTCCTTCTGGACCGCGTTGCCGGGGAAGCTGACCTGCGGCATGGTCGGCGCGATGTGCTGCTCGAGGCACGCGTTCGGGTAGGTCACGCCGAACTTCGTGGTCGTCGCGGCGCAGCGAGCGTCCGACGGGCCGGTGACCAGCTCGCCGAACTGGGTGGCCCAGAACGTCCCCGTCGGGTGTGGGCGGAACTGATACCAGGACGCCTCGAGGCGTCGCGTGTCGCCCACGCTGCCGGTCGGGGTCCAGCTCGCGACGTTGAACGCGTCAGCGTTCTCCCCGGGGTGGTACACGGTGGACGAGCCACAGATCGTCCAGCCGAAGTCCCATCCCCAGATCGGCTCGCCCGGGGCCGAGTACCACTGCTCGCAGCCGATGCCCTGCGCGAGCGCGGTCTCGTCGGTCACGAGGATGAGCGGGCGCTGGCTCTCGGCCGCGAGCGCCGGGGTGCGCCGGGGCACTCGCGCGCCGCCCTCGTTCCACGGGCGCGGATCGCCCGAGTTGTACCAGCCCTGCCAGTGCGAGACGCCACCGGCTGGGTCGCGCGCCCAGACCTCGTACGAGTGGTACCGCGCCGAGCGGTCGCCCGGGTTCGAGGCGGCGTGGACGCGGAAGTAGACGTCGACGTCGTTGAAGCGGGCAGTGAAGCCCTTCATCGCGGCGTGCTTCACGGTGTTCTCAGCGGCCGAGGTGTTGAAGTGCCCGTGGAACGACACGTGGTACCCCGCCTGTTCGATCCACGCAGGCGGTGCGTCGCCGTGCTCGTGCCCGGCGGCGCAGCTCCCGATGACGGGCGGGTGCCAGTGGTCATTCGACTCACCGCAGATACCCACCGCGCCTGCAGGCGGCGTCGCCGTCGGCGTCACCGTCGCCGTGCTCGAGGGCGTCGCGGTCGGGGTGGTGGTCGGGGTCGTCGCCGTGCCACGGCAGTCGAGTCGAACGCCAGTGGCGCCCTCGCGCGTGACGCCGAGGCGATCCCCGCTGCACTGGACGAACAGGCGGTCGCCGGCTGCTATCTGGGTGGTGCTGGTCCTCGCGGCCGCGAGGGTCACCCCCGCGCCGAGGAGCGTGACGAAGATGGCGAAGAGGCACAGCGGTCGCCGCAGCGCCGAGCCGAGGAGCGT
>CADEHD010000120.1 GCA_902827055.1 uncultured Chloroflexota bacterium
CCTTGCCGCTGTACTCGGAGTGCCGGCGCAGGTCGAAGTCGGTGCGGTTGGCGATGCCCTCGAGCTCCGACCAGCCGATGGGGAAGTTGTACTCGACGTCGGCGCAGCCCTTGGCGTAGTGCGCCAGCTCATCGGAGGCGTGCGGGCGCAGGCGCAGATGGTCGGGGCGGATGCCGTACTTGACGTACCAATCGAGCCGCGCCTGGGTCCAGTAGTCGAACCAGCGGTCGTCGTCGCCCGGCTTGACGAAGTACTCCATCTCCATCTGCTCGAACTCGCGCGTGCGGAAGATGAACTGCCCGGTCGTGATCTCGTTGCGGAACGACTTGCCGATCTGCGCGATGCCGAACGGCAATCGACGTCGCATCGTCTGCTGGACGTTGTCGTAGTTCACGAACATGCCCTGCGCGGTCTCGGGGCGCAGGTACGCGACGGCAGCGTCGTCCTCCACCGGTCCGACGAACGTCCGCATCAGCAGGTTGAAGTCGCGGGCAGCCGTGAACCGGTCGCGAGTCCCACAGCTCGGGCACGTGCGGTCCTCGAGCTTGTCTTCGCGGAACCGACCCTGGCAGTTGAGGCAATCGACGAGCGGATCCGTGAAGACCTCCACGTGACCGGACGCCCGCCACACGGCCGGGTTCGTCACGATCGCCGCCTCGATGCCCACCACGTCACTGCGCGACTGCACCATCCGCCGCCACCAGAGGTCGCGGATGTTGCGCCGCATCTCCACGCCCAGCGGACCGTAGTCGTACGTCGACGCGAAGCCGCCGTAGAGCTCCGCCGACGGGAAGGCGAAGCCTCGCCGCTTGGCCAGCGAGCTCAGCGTCTCAAGGTCGGCCCGGGGGGCCTCGACGTGGTCGGCGTCCGTCACGATTACGCTCCGTGGAACCCTGCTCGGCAGGGTGACTACTGGGGAGGGTTATCGTTCAGGAGCGGCGCGATGAGCGCAAGCACGGCCGCCGAGGGGCGCCGCGTCGTTCCGAGGTACTAGCCCGTGCGCGAGGCGTCGCCGGAGCGCTCTACGGCCTCCAGCGCCGCGGGCAGCATCGCCGCGACCTGAGGATCGAACTGCGCGCCGGCGCCGCCCTCGATGACGCTCAGCGCCTCCCTCGCACCGAACGCGGCACGATAGGGACGCTCCGAGCGGAGGGCGCAGTAGCTGTCCGCCACGGCGAGGATCCGAGCCGGCAGCGGGATATCGTCCCCGGTGAGCATCTCGGGGTAGCCCCGACCATCGATACGCTCGTGATGGGCCTCGATCCAGCGGGCCACGACGTCCATGCCTGGCAGACCTTCGACGATCAACCCGCCAGACGAGGCGTGGCGCTGCATGCTCTCCATCTCGGGGACGGTGAGAATCGCGGGCTTATCGGTGATGTGGCGCGGCACGCCGAGCAGCCCGATGTCGGCCAGCTGTCCGGCGACGAACAGCGCCTCGAGCATGGTCGCCGGCATCGCTGCCTGGCGCCCCAGCTCCACGGCCACCGCGGCGACGCGGTCGGACCGACCCTCCTCGCGTGCTGCGGCATCCACGATGCGCCCGAAGACGCGCGCGGCGTCGGCCACAGCGCTTGCGGACGGCTCCCCGTCGCTCACACCGAGGTTCAGCGGGAGGTCGCTGCCGGAGAGGTCAATCCACGTCTGGTCCGAGTGCAGGACCGTCTCCAGCGCCTCGGCGACACGCGGCCCCATGATCGGCAGCAGCGAGCCCGCCGGCTTGCGCAGCCGCGAGCGGGCGCGCAGCAGGTTGTCGAGCCCTTCGCCCTCGTCGGACGCCCAGTGCGCCGCGATGACAATCAGCGCCTCGAGCGGGATCGCCTCGGCGGCAAGCCCACGAGGGCGACCCGTGCCGTCCCACCGCTCGTGCGAGGCGCGGATCGCACCCTGCACGGCGCGGTCGTATCCGAACTGCGCCGCCACCCACGCGCCGACCGCGGTGTGCCCGCCGGGGTTGGAGGCGTTATCGGGGGCCGCGCGGACGGCGATCCCGGAGTCGTGCAGGAGGCCGGCGGCGACCACGCGCGCGGTCACGGCGGGCTCGAGCCCCAGCTCGTCGGCCATGCGCTTCGCGAGGTACGCCACGCGCGTCGAGTGCCCGGTCGGCTGCGACTCCGCGAGGTCGAACGCGGCCGAGAGCACGGCCACCACCTCGGTACGGGTGAGCTGCGGGAGCTCCACCACCTCGCGCGCCTGCTGCAGCGCGTAGGCGAGGTTACCGGAGGCCGTGAGACCAGAAGTCGCGTCCGTCGTCACAGCATCCTCCGCCACGCACGGTCTCTGTATTTCATCGTCGGCAGGAACGCCATCGATCCGTAGGCGTTCCATATGGGAGCGGCGCTCGCACTCGGACAGCGCCTTGCACCCACAGGCCGTCGGGCAGGAGAATCGGCGCCCCACAGCGCCCGCCCATCAGGAGCTCCCTTGATCCTCCTCGCGATGCCCGTGGGACGATTGCAGGCGAATTGCTACGTGGTCGGCGACGAGGACACGCGCGAGGTCCTCGTGATTGACCCCGGCGACGAGGCCGATCGGGTGCTTCGCGAGGCCCGGGACCAGGACCTGCGCGTGGTCGGCGTGCTGGTCACGCACCACCACCTGGACCACTCGGGGCAGGCCCACGAGCTGCTCGCAGGCGCGCCGGGCGCCCGCTTCTACATGCACCGGCAGGACTACCCGCGCATCGCCGAGTCAGCGCCGATGGCCTCGCAGTGGTACGGCCACGCCGTGACGCCGCCCCCCGAGCCCGACCGCTTCCTGGAGCACGGCGACGTCATCGAGGCCGGGTGCCACCGCTTCACGGCGCTGCACTGCCCCGGCCACACGCCCGGGAGTCTCTGCCTCTACAACGATGAGAATGAGGGCGTGGTGTTCACCGGCGACGTGCTGTTCGCGGGATCGGTGGGCCGCTCGGACTTCCCCGGAGGGGACCACGCGCAGCTGATCGCATCGATCCGGGAGCATCTGCTGACGCTACCGGACACCACGTTCGTGCTGCCAGGCCACCTCGGCGGGTCCACCATCGAACGCGAGCGACGCTTCAACCCGTTCCTGCGATAGCGTCGCGCCAGCCCACGAAGGGCGTCCCGGCGTGTGTGCCTCGGAGGCGGCGGCTAACGCTCGATGACGAGGCCCGACGGGGAGAGCCCGCCCGTCTCGATGACCAGCCCCGAGGGCCGGACGTCCTCGGTCACCGCGAGCGCTGCCGGCAGCCGAGGGGTACCCTCCGCTGCTACCCAGCCCTCCGGAAACGACACCTGCGTCGACCCCACGGTCCAGGTGCCGTCGAAGCTGTACTTGACGGCGTTGCCATGGTGCGTGTCGCACAGCGCGAGACCGCTTGGCTCGTGGTGGTAGCTCGCCGGGGCGCTGCACTCGGTCGGCGTGCAGCAGTTATCGATGGTGACCAGCTGGTTGCACAGCAGTCCCTCTGGCATCGGCGCACCTCCAACCTCGTCGCCCCGATGTGCGGAGCGCGCTCATTGTGCCACAGGGCCCACGGCCCTCGCAGCCTCAGTCGAGAGACCGCCCGGTTCGCCACGCCATGTGCATGTAGCGCTCACCGCCGGCCAACTCGTCGAGCATCTGGGAAATGCGGCGCTCCCGAGTGTCGGGGCGCCGGGCGCGCGCGATCCATCCGAGGTAGTCGTTGCGCTGGTACGGAGGGCGCTCGGCGTAGGCGATCGCGAGCCCGCGCGCCTCGAGCAGCCCGGCGATATCCGGCGGCATCGCGTTGCGAGGGCGGAGCGGCCGCGGCGCGTCCACCCGCGACCTCAGACGTCCTTCACAGCGTCAGGCAGGTCGCCCTCCCGAGCTCGGGCGATCTGTTCGCGCGTCTCGGCAGGGACCTCCATCCCATACTCCTGGAAGCGCTTCTCGACCCAGCGGCCAATCTGCCGAGGGTCGCGCACGCCCTCCGGACCGCTGCCGTCGCCGTACTCGGAGAGCACGTCGGAATCGGTCTTCAGGCGCGCGACTCGCGACATGAGGCGCTGCATGCCGTTCGAGCCGCAGTGCTCGCACGTCGCCACCGCCTGCGCGCTGACTGACCGCACGAACACGCTGCTCACGCGGCGGCAGTCGTCGCATCGGTACTCGTAGATCGGCACGCGCCCTCCGAGGTGTGTGGCAGGCCTGGCGTTGCCTAGTGCGCGTGGCCCCCGTCGGACCCGCTGGTGGCGTCGGCCTTCCGCTTCTCGATGCGGTATCGCAGCGTGTGCTCGGGATCGACGCGCTCCACGGGATCGTCGCCACCGTACGCGCGCTCGGCCATCTCCTTGAAGTCGGAGCCGATGTCCTCACCCAGCTCGCGCCCGAGCTGGCGGGACCACCGGGCGAACGAGCCGGGGTCGGCCCCGCGGAGGCGCCCCAGCTCCTGGTCCACGTCGATGGCGGCCAGGCGGTCGGCCTCGCTCCGGGCCTGCCGGAACTTCGACATGACGCGGTTGAGCTGAGCGCTGCCGCACTGCGGGCACTCGGGCGACGCGGCCGTCGCCGCCGAGGCGCTCCGGAAGAAGATATCCACACGCCGCCCACAGCCGGAGCAGTCGTACTCGTACGTCGGCATCAGCACCCCCTCGCGGTCGGTGGTGCAGTGTAACGGAACGGGCCGGAGATCGAACGTGGGCGCGCTACCGCTCGACGGCACTCCGAATGTGGTTGACGGAGCCCACGGAGCCATCGACCTTCAGGTCGATCGCGATGAGGTCGACACGGAGCGATTGCGGCAGATCGGGGTGGTCGGCGGAGTACGCCAGTGCGAGCTCGGCCATGCGGCGCTTCTTCGCCTCCGAGAGCGCCTCTGTGGCCTTGCCCGTGCCGCCGGGACGGCGCAGCTTCACCTCGACGAACACCAGCGTGTCCTTATCGAGGGCGACGAGGTCGATTTCGCCCTCGGGGCGGCGGACGTTGCGGTCCACCACCTCGTAGCCCTCTTTCTTGAGGTAGTCAGACGCCAGTCGCTCGCCCGACTGGCCCAGGCGCATGGCACGGTTCGTCATGGTGAGCTCGTTATCATCTCTTCGAGCACGTCGTTGACTGATGGGCGTCCGCGCAGCGCTGCTCGAACCGGCGCGAACGTGAGTCGATGGACCGTCGAGTACCCCAGGCGCGCCAGCGCCTCGCGGTGTCCTGCTGTGTAGTATCCCTTATTTTGGGCTAAGCCGTACCCCGGAAATCTCGCATCCAGCGCACACATCACGGCATCACGCTCGACTTTGGCGACGATGCTCGCGGCCGCGACCGACTTGCAGAGCGCATCGGCGTCGACGACTGCCTGCTGGCGCATCCACCCCGCCACCACCTCGCGACCATCGACGATCAGTGCGTCGGGCGGGCCTGACAATTGTGATACCGCGATCCGCATCGCGAGGCGGGTCGCCCGCACGATCCCGATCTGGTCGATCACATGGTTAGACACCCCGCCGATGCCGAAGTCGGCGGAGCGGCGGATCTCCCGCGCCAGCTCCTCGCGAGCCGGTGCCTCCAGCTCCTTCGAATCACGCAGCCGCGACAGCCAGCGCAGCCGCGAGGTCGGCAACACGACGGCTCCGGCGTACACCGGCCCGGCGAGGGGGCCACGGCCCACCTCGTCCACGCCCGCCACGCGCACGGCGCCCGAACGCCACAGCGCCCGCTCGTACCGCCAGGTTGGCAATCCCTGCCCGCCCACGCTCATGTCCTCATGATAGGCGCGCCGCGCCCCCCTCGCGCGAGGCGCCGACCACGCCGAGGTACGACGCCCCCTGCCCCAGCCGCAGTCCCGCTACCGCCCGGCGCCCGGCGCCCGGCGTCGGGGCTCGCCTGATGCGGGCTCCGCCCGGTTCGCCGAGGATGAGAGCTGAATGAAGCGTCGCCGAGCGCCGTGCGGCGCCGAAGTCCGGTGTTACACTGGATTCCCGGTGCACCGCGGCCAGATTCGAGGGCCCTCGGGCCTCGAGACGGCGAGCGCGTCCACGCTCCCGGGCCGGGATGGCATCGAGTAGCAGATTGGCGAACACATGAACGCTCGCTGGATGCGCAACTCCTTTGTGTACCTGCTGATCCTCGCCGCCGTCGTGATGGTGGTCGTGATGTTCTTCCGCCCCTCGGCGGGGTCGCGCGAAATCCCCATCTCGCAGGTCATCAAGGAAGCGCAGGCCGGGAACGTCCGCCGCATCGAAGTGACCGGCGATACGCTCCTCGTCCAGCTGAACGGCGAGCAGGAGCCCGTGCGTTCTCGCAAGGAGGGCTCCGCCTCCGTCGAGGAGCTGCTGCGCCAGAACGGCGTCACCGGCGAGAAGGCCGTCGAGGTCGTCGTCCGTGGCCCGAGCCAGTTCGGGAACGTCTTCGGGCTGCTCCTGAACTTCCTCCCGCTGATCATCTTTGGCGCCATCCTCGTCTTCATGATGCGGCAGGCCCAGGGTTCGAACGCCCAGGCGATGCAGTTCGGGCGCAGCCGCGCCCGGATGTTCACCGGCCAGAAGCCGACGGTGACGTTCATCGACGTCGCCGGGCAGGAAGAGGCCAAGCAGGAGCTCGCGGAGGTCGTCGAGTTCCTGAAGTACCCGGAGAAGTTCGCCGCCCTCGGCGCGCGCATCCCCCACGGTGTGCTGCTCGTCGGCCCTCCCGGCACCGGCAAGACGATGCTCGCGCGAGCCGTCTCGGGTGAGGCGGGCGT
>CADEHD010000121.1 GCA_902827055.1 uncultured Chloroflexota bacterium
GTCGAACTGCCGATCCGCATCGGGACGGCCACGGTCGCGATCGGGGCGCTGCTGATCGTGCTGCTCCTCCTGACGCCGCTGCTGACTCCGATCAGTCCGTTCGTGCCGCTGGCTCCCCTCGCCTACGTCTGGGCGGGCAACGCGCGAGGGCGGACAGTCGGTCGCTGGCTTGGCGGGACCCGGGTGGTCACGGACGGTGGCGCCGAGCCGGGATGGGGCATCGGGCTGCTGCGTACCCTCGCCTGGCTGGCGAGCTGGTGCCTGCTCGGCGCGGGCTACCTTGTGGCTGCGTGGCGTCCGGGAAAGGTCGCACCCCACGACGCCCTGGCGAGCACGCGCGTGGTGTACGACTAGCCGCACGACTCGGGTCCGTGCGCCGCCTCGCGCTCCCTCCCGGTTCTTGCAACTGACACGCGGACTCTCGGGTTTCCCTAACCACAGCCTGACAGGTGCGTGTCATACTGGGTGTGGCGGGAGTACTGAGCGGCCGTCCGCGGCACGCTGGATCACGGAGCGGTACATGCCCCGTCCCTCATCGCACACCCGTCGCGAGTTCCTGGCCGCGGCCGCGGGCGCCGGAGTAGCGTTCGCTGCGGCTCCTCGTTCCACCCTCGCCGCGGTGGCACCGCCTGCCCCGGTGGCGCGGCGCGCGCCTGCTTCCGCCGCTGGCCTCGCCACTCACCTCGCGTGGGTGTGGCAGTTCCCTGCGGACGGGCAGCGCGAGGTTATTCGTGACGTGCTTGCCTCGCACGGCCTGGGGATTGTCCTCAAGACGCACGACGGTTCCGACTGGATGTCGCGCTGGGACCGCACCGCCGACGCCGTCACGGGACCCCGCAAGGTCGAGCAGCTCGCGAACTTCTTCGAGAACGGCGGCGTTCCGTTCCACGCCTGGGCCGTCCTCCACGGCGACGACCCCGCCCACGAGGCCGAGATGGCGGCCGACGTGCTGAACGCCGGCGCCCGCAGCATGGCGCTCGACCTGGAGCCACACCAGGGGTTCTGGCGCGGCTCCAGCGCCTCGGCGGTGGCCTTCGGGATGGCGCTGCGCTGGCGCGCGCCGGGCGCGTCGATCATCACCTCCATCGACCCACGCCCCTGGACGCTCGACGCGATTCCGCTGGAGGAGTTCGCCCACTTCTCGGACGCGCTGGCGCCGCAGGTCTACTGGAAGACGTTCTCGACCCAGTCGAACGTCGACAAGTACCGGCGCTCTGGCGAGGACCCGGGCGCCGAGGGCATCACCCCGACGTTCGCGCTCGACGTAACGATGCGCAAGCTGGCCCGCTTCAACCTGCCCGTCATCCCCGTGGGTGATGGCACTTCGTCCAACGTGGAGGCGTGGCGGGCGTTCATCGACCGCTCCTACGAGCACGACGCGGACGCCGTCAGCGTCTGGCGCTACGGCGTGGCTGCACCCCAGCTGTGGGGAATCCTCCGCGACACGCCGCCTCGCGTGGCGACGTATGTGGTGGAGTCGGGCGACACGCTGAGCGGCATCGCGCGGCGCTTCGGTACCGATGTCCCGGCGCTCATCGAGGCGAACGGGATCGCGAATCCCAACATGCTGACGCTGGGGCAGCAGCTGCGCCTCCCACGAGGCGTGCGCGGTGGCGCCGTGAGCGCCGCGCCCAGCGCCGGCACCTCGGGGGGTGGGGGCGCCGCCCCGACCCCGTACACCATCGAGCCCGGCGACAGCCTGTGGTCGTTGGCGAGGAAGCTCAACACCACGACGGACGCCCTCGCGAGCCTCAACGGCATCAGCGATCCGGCTCGGATCCGTATCGGCCAGCAGATCGTGCTGCCCTAGGCCCACCTCGAGTGTGACGTTCTCGGGACAAACCCGGCGGCCAGCGGCGGAATTGGATGTTATGATTGACGGGACGGATCTCGGTCCGTCCTCTCAGATACGGACCAGGTCGTTTCACCCGAGCTTCCGCGTCGCGCCCTGAGAAGTCTCATCAGTTGGGGCCCGTTGAGTCTGGCCCAGTTCCGGCAGCAGCCGGGTGGAGTGGTGTTTTTTGTCGCAGAGGATCTATGTGGGGAATCTCCCGTTCTCGGCTCGCGAGGACGAGATTCGCAGTTTGTTCGGCAGCTACGGTGAAGTGATCACGGTTGTGCTGCCCACGGACCGTGAGACGGGCCGACCGCGAGGCTTCGGGTTTGTTGAGATGTCGAACGAGGACGCTCAGAAGGCGATCGACGCCCTGAACGGTACCGACTTCGGGGGCCGCACGCTGAACGTCAACGTCGCTCGCGAGCGCGAGGACCGTCGCCCGGGTGGTGGCGGTGGCTACGGTGGTGGTGGCTACGGCGGTGGCGGCGGCGGTAGCCGCGGCGGCGGCGGTGGCTACGGCAGCGGTGGCGGTGGCGGCGGAAGCCGCGGGTACGGTAGCAGCGGTGGTGGCGGCGGCGGTGGTCGCAGCTACGGCGGCGGTGGTGGCGGCGGTGGCCGCGGCTACGGCGACCGCTACTAGTCGGAGCGGCGCGCCGCGCAGGTCGCGCTACGGCTAGGTCGGCTCCGTCCGGCCGTCGGGTGAACCGCAGCAAGATCGATAGAGAGGCCCGGTCGTGAGACCGGGCCTCTCTTGTGCTCCTCGCGGCTCACGTCGTGTCTTACTCGCGACGCCTTCCTATCGAGGCGCCCGCCCCGACGGCGCCCTCGTCGTACAGGACATAGCACGGCGCGCTGCGTGCGCCAGGTTCCTCCGGAATCCGCACGCCCGCTACCCCCTCGGCAGTCCGAGTCCACGCGTCGCGATGATGTTGCGCTGTACCTCCGACGTGCCGCCGCGGATGGTCGCCGGGACTGTCCCGACATAGGCGTGGGTGAACGAGCCGCTCACCGACTCCTCCTCCCAGACGTTGGCGTGCAACCCGAAGACCTTGGTCCCCGTACGTGCGAGGCGCTGGACCAGTTCCGAGTTGAAGAGCTTGGAGGTGGACGCCTCGTAGTTTGGGAGCTGGCCGCGCGCCTGCATCGAGATCACGCGGAAGGAGAACTGGTACATCACTTCTGTCTCAATGAAGCGGTCCGCGACTTCGTGACGTAACGAATCGAAGTCGGCAAGTCTCGAGAGCGACCGCCCGCCCTCAGAGGAGGCGAACGCGAGCAGCTTCGAGATGGTGCGACGCGCCGCCACCGCGCCCGAGATGTTCGACCGCTCGAAGTCGAGCAGCGTCATCCCTACGTACCAGCCACGGTTTTCCTCGCCGACGACATTGCCAACCGGCACTCGCACGTCCTCGAAGAAGGTCTCGTTGAAGTAATGGCGCCAGCCCATGTCAACGAGCGGGCGTACGGAGATCCCCGGCGTCTTGATGTCCATCATCAGGAAGGAGATCCCGCGGTGCTTGGGCGCCTCCGGATCAGTGCGCACCAGCGCGAAGATGGCGTCGGCAGTGTGCGCACCGGAGGTCCAGATCTTCTGGCCGTTCAGCACGTACTCGTCGCCGTCGCGCACGGCGCGGGTCTGCAGCGAGGCGAGGTCCGAACCTGACGAGGGCTCCGAGTAGCCCTGCGCCCACGCGACCTCGCCAGAGAGAATCCTCGGCAGGTGCTCCGCCTTCTGCTCAGGGGTGCCGTGAATGATGAGGGTGGGGCCAAGCAGCGACACGCCCGAGCCGCCCACGGTGGGCGCACCGGCCTCGGCCATCTCCTGGTTGAAGACGAACTGCTCCATCGGCGTGAGTCCGGCGCCGCCATACTCGCGAGGCCAGTGCGGGGCGACCCAGCCGCGTGCAGAGAGCGCGGTTGCCCACTCGACAGCGGCGCTGCGCGCTCCGGCATCCGCCGACTTGCGATCGAACTCCCAGACGCGCTCGCCGGCGTGCGCCTGCTCGGCCTGGTGGCGGTAGCGCGCCGGGAGATGCGCGTCGATGACGCTCCGCACCTGCGCTCGGAACGCTGCCTGCTCTGCCGTGTCGCTCCAGTCCATCGGTCGTCTCCTGCCGCTGCCGCATATGCGAACGTGGTCAGGAGGATACCGCCGCCGCGACTGCTTGGGCGTGGGCGTCCCGAGGGCGGCCGGCTGAGGATCGCTAGCGTCGCGCCCGATACGACTCGTCGAGGAGCTCGAGGACGTGCATCGCGCGGGACTCGAGGCCGCGACTGACGATCCCGCCCGCGATCTGGAGCGTGCATCCCGGGTTCGAGGTGCACACGACCTCGGCACCGGTCGCCTCGATGTCGTCGAGCTTGGCCTCGAGCACCGTGTGTGACATCTCCGGCTGCACGAGTGAGAACAGGCCCGCCGCCCCGCAGCATCGATCGGGCGTTTTCAGCTCGCGGATCTGGAGGCCGGGGATCGCCTGGAGGATGCGCCGGGGCGCCTCGCGGATTCCCTGTGCATGGGCAAGGTGGCAGGAGTCCTGCAGGGTCGCCACGGCATCGATGGGGCCCAGGCCGCGGTCGAAGCCCTCGATGGATGTCACGTACTCGGTCGCATCGTGCACGGTGTCTGCGAACCGCTCGGCGCGCGGCAGCCAGTCGGGGTCATTGCGGAAGAGGTGCGCGTACTCCTTCATCGCCGCGCCGCATCCGGCGGCGTTCACGATCACGGCGTCCACCTGCGCCGCCTCGAAGGCCACGATGTTGCGTTTCGCGAGGGCACGCGCGCCCTCGGCGTCCCCGGCGTGGGCATGGAGCGCGCCGCAGCAGGCCTGTGCGGGGGGTGCCACGACCTCGCAGCCCAGGCGCGCGAGCACGCGCACGGTCGCCTCGTGCATCCGCGGCGTGAGTTCCCCGTGCACGCATCCGGTGAGGAGCGCGACCCGCGCCCGCGGCTCCGGAGGTCGCGCGAGGACGCCCGCACGGCGGAACGGGCGCGCCACCAGGGCGTCGAGCTGTGCCTCGACGGCCGCCGACCGATCACCCAGCGTGCGGCGCAGCCAGGGGCGCACGGTCTCCTGCAGGCCGAACCGGGTGGCGAGTCGCGCCGGCGCGAGGGCGGTGCGCAGTACCTCGGGCCTGGCGATCACGTTGCGCAGCAACAGCATGCGGAGCGACCACGACCTCGGTCTGGTGGCCGAGCCGCTCGCGACGACGGCCGCTCGCGCGTCCTCCATGATCTGGCCGAACGGCACGTTCGACGGGCATGCGGTCTCGCAGGCGCGGCATTGCAGGCACAGGTCCAGGTGCGGCAGGACGTGCTCGTTCGCCTCGAGGCGGCCGTCCATGATGGCGCCGATGAGGTGGAGCCGGCCTCGTGGCGATTCGAGCTCGGATCCCGTGGCGATGTACGTCGGGCAACTGGGGAGGCAGAAGCCGCAGTGGATGCAGCTCCGCACGTCCGCGAGGAGCGGCACGTCGGGGCCCGTGAATCGAGTGGCTGGAGGGGCGGTCATGCGTCAGATCCCCACCGCCCGGGACTGAGGACACCGTCGGGGTCGAAGGTGCGCTTCAGGGCGCGCGTGAGCTCCAGGTCCCCGGCGCCGCCGCACGCGCGGAGCTCGGTCGGGGCGTGCTCCACCTGGAGGAATCCGCCGGCGGCCTGCGCCTCGGCCTCGAGGGCGCGAATCGCCGGGGCCTCCAGCCCGCTGCTGCGCAGGTAGACGGCGCCCGCGGCGAGGTGCGCCCAGCCCTCGCGACGAGGGCCAACGACGGACATGAGCGTTGTCGCGACGGCCGACGGGGGCACGCCGAGCCGCAGGACCACGGTGTCGTCCTCGGCGTCGGCGGCGGACGCCCGGCGTCGCAGTTCCGCCCACGCGAGCGGGGGCACGGGCTCCACGCCCGCGCGCATGCGCCGAGCCACGTCGCGCGACTCGCGTTCGGCGCGCGCGACGGCCGCGGGGACGCCTTCGGCGGCAACGAGCAGCATCGCCGCCGGTGCCCGCGCCTCCAGGCCTACGCGCGAGGCGGTGCGTGCCTCCAGTAGCGTCAACGCGCGGAGCGGGAGGCGCCGCTCCCGGAGTTCGAACGCGGCGCGCTCGGCCACCGCGAGGTCCGGGCAACGCAGCGCGAGCGTGGCGGTGGCCTCGGGCAGGGGTGCGACCTTGAAGGAGGCGCTGACGATCACGCCGAGGGCGCCGAGCGCGCCGGTGTGGAGTCGGTGCAGGTCGTACCCCGTGACGTTCTTGACCACGCGGCCCCCCGAGGACACGAGCTTCCCCTCCGGGGTGGCCACCGTGATCCCGAGGATGAGGTCGCGGGCTGCGGGGAGGTGCCCGCGCCACGCGCCCGCGCGGCCCGTCGCCAGCAGGCCGCCGATGGTCACGTCGTCCCCGGGGGGCGGGTCGACGCTGAGGTACTGCCCCTCCTCGGCGAGGCGTGCCTGGAGCGCGGACAGCGTCACGCCGGCCTCGACGGTCACGGTCATGTCGGCGGGCTCGTACTCGACCACGCGGTGCAGGCCGGTCGTGTCGAGCGCAACGTCATATCGGGTGAGCGGCTGACCGAGGCTCAGCGCCGTGCGCGCCCCCTGCGGCACCACGGCAGCGCGCGCCTCTCGAGCAGCGGCCAGGACCCGCGCCACGCCGTCGGGGCTCTCCGGCCGTAGCGCGATCTCCGGCAGGCGGCCGTCGATCGGGTACGCCGACGCCTCGCGATGGCGCGCGCGCGGCAGCACAGCGCGGACAGCGTCGATGTCGGCGGTCGCGGTCATCCTGCGCACTCCGAGTCAGACATAG
>CADEHD010000122.1 GCA_902827055.1 uncultured Chloroflexota bacterium
CGAGGGCGATGATCGCGAGCACAGGCGCGCTCGGGGGCGCCTCGAGCAATTGCGCAGCGCCGACCGTCGCCAACGCGCCCGCCAGCAGGCCGCCGAGCGCGCCCTCCCAGGTCTTGCCCGGCGAGATGGTCGGGGCCATCTTGTGCCGCCCCATCAGCCTGCCGGTGGCGTAGGCGCCGGTGTCGGTGGCGAACGTAGCGGCGAGGAGCACGACCAGCCACGCCTGGCCGTCGGTGAGGAGGCGCAGCAGCACGAAGTGCGCCCCGAGGACGCTCGGGTAGGTGGCGGCGACGAGCCACCACGTGGGGCGGTGCGCCTCGGGATCTGCGCCGGGCCGCAGCACGAGGTACAGCGCGATCGAGACCGCGGGGATGAGCGTGCCGACGTTGAACCACGCGACCCCTCGTGCGAGCGCCACGAGGAGGGCCGCGACGACTGCCGCCGAGAGGTGCGCGGTCAGTCCCCCCTCGGGGAGGGCGGCGCGCGCGACCTCGAACGCTCCGATGGCGATGACGGCCGCGATGACGACACCGAAGGGCCGCTCGGGGACCCAGAGCAGGAGTCCGAGCAGGGGGAGGCCGACTGCCGCGACGGCAAGGCGCTGCCTCAGCACGAGCGGTGCCTAGGCGTTGTCGCCGGCCTCGAGCTGGCGGTCGTCCGCGTCCTGGCCCGGCACCAGTCCGAATCGACGGCGCCGCTGGCTGTACTCGAGCAGGGCGGCGTCGATATCGGCGGCACCGAAGTCCGGCCAGAGCGCGGCCGAGAAGTGGTACTCGGTGTACGCGGCCTGCCAGACCAGGAAGTTGGAGAGGCGACGCTCGCCCCCGGTGCGGATGAGGAGGTCCGGCTCGGGGAGGCCGGCGGTTGCCAGCCGGCTCGCGATGGCATCCTCCGTGATGTCCTCGGGACGCGCGCCCTCCGCGAACAGCAGCTGGACCGCGTGGACGATGTCGGCCCGCCCTCCGTAGTTGAAGGCCACGTTGAGCGTGATCCGGTCGTTGGCCTGGGTCTGCGCCACCGCGCGCCGCATCTTCGACTGCAAGGAGCGGGGCAGCCGGTCCACAGCGCCGATGTGTTGCAGTCGCACGCCCTGGCGGTCGAGTTCGCTGAGGTGGCGGTCGATGAACTCGCTGCCCAGGCGGAGGATGGCCTCTACCTCGGTGCGCGGCCGGCCCCAGTTCTCGGTGGAGAACGCGAAGACCGTGAGCATGGGCACGCCGTGCGCCGTGAAACGTTCGATGACCGTGCGCAGGTTGTCCGCGCCCGCGCGGTGCCCTCGATGGCGGGGCAGCGCGCGCTGCTGCGCCCAGCGGCCGTTGCCGTCCATGATGATGGCGACGTGGGTGGGAAGCGGCGCGATCTCCGGCAGGGCGGGCGCGGCGAACTGCGGCTCGACGGCCATCAGGCGGGCCTCGGGGAGGCCGTGTCCTGCCAGCTACACCTCAAGGAGCTCCTGCTCCTTCTGCTTCGCCAGCCCCTCGAGTTTGCCGATGTGGGCGGACGAAAGCTTTTCGACCTGGTCCGAGGCGCGGCGCTCGTCGTCCTCGGCGAGGTCGCCATCGCGCTGGAGCTTGCGCAGCTCGTCGATGGCGTGGCGGCGCACGTTGCGGACGGCGACTCGTGCTTCCTCGGTGCGTGCGCTCACCAGCTTGACCAGGTCCTTGCGACGGGCCTCGGTCAGTGGCGGCACGGGCAGCCGGATGATCGCGCCGTCCGTCGATGGGTTGATGCCGATGTCGCTGGTCTGGATCGCCTTCATGATCGCGTTGACGTTGCTCTTGTCCCACGGCTGGACCGTGATCAGCGAGGCGTCAGGCGTCTGCAGGGTGGCGAGCTGGTTGAGGGGCATCGGCTGGCCGTACACCGTCACGTGGAGGTGCTCGACCAGCGACGTGCTCGCCCGCCCGGTGCGGACGGTGTCGAGCACGTGCTGGAAGGCGACGACGGCCTTCTCCATGCGGTCTTCGGCGTCCAGGAGGACGTCGTCCGAGGTGAGGTCATCTGCCACGGGTGGCTCCTTCGCCGGAGCTCGTCTGCCTGCGGACGCCGCCCGCGGGCGGTCTAGCTGCCCCCGAGCTCGAAGCGGGAGAACCGGGCGATGCGGACGTTCTCGCCCGTCTGGGCGATGGCGTCCTTGACCAGGTCCCCGATGGTCTTCGAGGAGTCCTTGATGAAGGTCTGGGCCAGCAGGGCGTGCTGGCTGCGGTCGCCGGGGGCGTCGCTCGGCACGTCCTGCACCTCGAGGGCGAGGGGGTTCATGGCCGCGACCTGCATCGCGACGTCGCGCGCGAGCGCCCGGAAGGTGTCCGTGCGCGCCACGAAGTCGGTCTCGCAGTTCACCTCGACGAGCGCGCCGATGCGGCCGCCGCCGTGGATGTACGACTCGACGATGCCCTGTGAGGTGGCGCGCTCGGCGCGCTTGGCCGCGGCTGCCGTCCCCTGCTCTCGCAGGATCTCGCGAGCCTTGGTGAAGTCGCCGCCGGCCTGCTCCAGGGCGCGCTTGCTGTCCATGACGCCGGCGCCGGTCTCCTCGCGGAGGCGCTTCACGTCGTCGGTGCTGACCATCCGATGCTCCTCGTGACTGTGCTGGGGTGTCGCGGGGTGGGGCTAGGAGGCGTCGCCAGCGGGCAGCGCGGCCTCGGCCGGTGCGGCGGCTGCCGCCTCCACCGGGGCCGGTGCCGCGGGCTCGGCAGCCGCGACCGGCTCGCCCGCGCGCGCCTGGCGCGCGTACGCGTCGTCGACTTCGCCCTCGGCGCGGCCTTCCAGCGCCGCATCGGCGATGCGGCCGGTGATCAGCTGGATCGCGCGGATGGCGTCATCGTTCGACGGGATCGGGAAGTCGATGTCATCCGGGTCGGCGTTGGTGTCGCACATCGCGATGATCGGGATGCCGAGGCGACCACCCTCCATGACCGCGATCTGCTCTGCGGTCGGGTCGACGATGAAGAGCGCGCCGGGCAGTCGCGTCATCGCGCGCATGCCGCCGAAGGAGCGCTGCAGCCTCGCGAACTCCTTCTCGAGGATGAGGCGCTCGCGCTTCGGCAGGGCGAGCGTCTCGCCGGACTGGATGCGCTCCTCGAGGGCGATCATGTGCTGGATGCGGCGCGAGACGGTGCTCCAGTTGGTCAGGGTGCCGCCGAGCCAGCGGTTGTTGATGTAGGGCATGCCGGCGCGCTCCGCGGACTCCGCGACGATCGAGCGTGCCTGCTTCTTCGTGCCGATGAAGAGGATGGACTGGCCCGCCGAGGTGACATCGCGCACCTTCTGCAGCGCGCTGTCGAGGCGGCGCACAGTCTGCGCCAGGTCCAGGATGTGGATCCCGTTGCGCTCCGTGAAGATGAACGGGCGCATGTGGGGGTTCCAGCGACGGGTCTGATGCCCGAAGTGGACGCCAGCTTCGAGCATCTGGCGCATCGTGACGCCTGCGGCCATGGGAGTCCTCCTACACAATCATCTGGGACGCCTCGCGGCCCCACCCGTTGATCCCTCCGGCGGTGGACCGAGGGTCGACGAGCACAGCGGGCCTGGGGGTGGTGCCCCGCAAGCCAGCCGTTCGGGCATGTGGCGTGGAGTCAGTATATGGGCGGGCCGCGCGCTCGGACCAGCGCGCCGCTTGCGGTAGAATGCGCGTACTCATGTACCCGGCGCTTCGAGTGCTTCGAGTCGCCACCTGCTCGGGCGCCGAGGCGCGATTGCAGAGCTTACGTTCGGAGGGCTGCCAGGTGCCGCTGTACCAGTACGAGTGCACAAAGGGGCATAGCTACGAGAAGCAGCAGCCGTTTGGCTCGCCCGTGGAACACCCCTGCGAGCACGCACGTTGTAAGGCGACCGCGAAGCGCGTCCTGATCCCGCCGCAGGTCCATTTCAAGGGCTCTGGCTGGTACAAGACGGACTCGCGCGGGTCCGGCTCGACCAGCCGGCGATCGTCGTCTTCTGCGGCGTCGGATGCCGATCCCGGCCCCAGCTCGGTGGGTGCCTCCACCTCGGACGACACGAGCGGGTAGCGCGCCGCTCGGCCTCGTTCCGCCCGTGCGTGCCGTGGTCCAGCGCGTCGAGTCTGCGCGTGTCACCGTCGGTGGCGCCGAGACCGGGGCGATTGGCCCCGGACTCCTGGTCTACCTCGGGATTGCCGACGGCGACGGTGCCGCCGAAGTCACGTGGCTCGCGCGGAAGCTCGTCGAGCTGCGCATCTTCGAGGACGACACGGGACGGTTCGATCGCTCGCTTGCCGAGGCCGGCGGGGCTGTGCTTCTCGTGTCGCAGTTCACCCTGTACGCCGACACCCGCCGCGGGCGGCGTCCCTCGTTCACCGGGGCGGCGCGGCCCGAGGTCGCGGCTCCGCTGGTCGAAGCGGTGGCGCGGGCGCTCGCAGAGCTGGGGGCCCACGTCGAGGGCGGCCGCTTCGGGGCGCACATGCTCGTGGAGAGCGTGAATGACGGTCCCGTGACGATCGTCCTCGATAGCGCGGATCGCGAGCGGCCTCGAGGGGGCTAGGCCGGGTCTGTGCCCTCCAGGTGCTGCGGCTCCGCCCGTTGTCTGCAAGCCGACGTCTCAGTGAGGCCGCTGCCGCTCCTGCAGGGCGAACAACACTGCTGTGATGGCCGCGATCCCGAGCAGTCCCGCCCCCCACCCGCTCCCCTGGGCGAAGCGCACGGTACCCATGGTGCCGAGGACCGCCGCAACCAGGAGCCATCCGCGAGGTGGTACTGCGAAGTAGTCGCGGATCGCTTGTGGCAGTGGCTCGGTGCCCCAGCGGCGGAACAGCGTGAAGCACATTGCCGCCGCCAGCACTCCATACCGGGGGCTCACTATGAAGGTGGCAGCCCATATCGCTGCAGCCAGAGCAAGGACTGTGAGCTGGAACCGTCGCCAGGGGTCCGCAGGCACTCGGGCGCTACCCCACAGGCGCAAGCAGCACCGCGTCACCGCGCGCGACGGCATCGAGCACTCGGTCCGCCGTGAGGGCCGCATTCGCGTCATCGGAGTTGTCGAGGACATAACCGGGCAGCGTGCCGTCCGCGGCGGCCTGCGCCAGCTCCTCGTGGAGGGCGCGCGCCCGATCCGGGATGCTGGTGGCGCGCTCGCGGTCCCGAGCGAGCGTCACGTCGAGCCGCGGCAGCAGCGTCACGAGGTGCACGAACGCGGGGAGCCCGGTGAGGGCAGCGCGGTACCGGGCCGCCTCCTCCGGCAGGACGACGTCATCGATGACCACGGCGTAGCGCATCGCGATCGACTCGCGTGCAATCGCGCTGGCGTTGCGCGTCGCGAGGAGCCGCTGCTCCTCGGTCTGGTGATCGCCCGCCCAGGGGTGGCGGTAGCCGGCCTTTACCCAGTGGCGCAGCGTGTCCACCTCGACGTGCAGCATGCGGTCGAAGCGCTCGCAGATGGCCTCGGCGACGGCGCTCTTGCCGGAGCCGGGTGGGCCGCTGAGGAGGATTACCTGGTGCACTAGCGGGCCTCGATGTCGAGTGAGATGTCGAGGGACGGCGCGGAGTGGGTGAGCGCGCCTACCGAGATGAGGTCGACGCCCGTCGAGGCGATCGCGGTGACGGTCTGCAGGTTCACGCCGCCCGACGCCTCGAAAAGGATGCCCTCCGGCGCGGCGTCCACGACGCCCCGCATTTCCTCGACGGTCATGTTGTCGAGCATGATCACGTCGGCATTGGCGGCGATCGCGAGGAGCGCGCCCGCGGCGTCCGTGACCTCGATCTCGACTCGGAGGGTGTGGGGCGAGCGGCTGCGCGCCTCCTCGATGAGCTCCGGTATGCCGAGCCCGCGCAGCGCGCCGGCGGCGATGTGGTTGTCCTTGATGAGGATGCCGTCCTCCAGCGTGTTGCGGTGGTTGTGCCCGCCGCCGACGCGCACGGCATAGCGCTCGAGCTCGCGGAGGCCCGGCGTCGTCTTCCGCGTGTCGATGATGCGCGCCGCCCCGCCCTGCGCCGCGGCCTGTACGAAGCGGCGGGTGAGCGTCGCGGTGCCAGAGAGCCGCTGGAGGATGTTGAGCGCCACGCGCTCGCCGCCCAGCATGGCCCGCAGCGGTCCGTGCACCTCGGCGATCACGACACCCGGTTCGACGTGTGAGCCGTCGCCCGCCAGCACCTCGAGCTCCAGGTCTTCCGACATGAGTCCGAACGCCATCGCCACCGCGTCGAGGCCGCACACGACTCCGGCTGCCTTCATCAGGAATCGCCCATGCCCGTGCTGTGCGGGTGGCACGAGAGCGCGCGAGGTGACGTCGTGGTGGGCGCGGTCTTCCTCGAGGGCGCGGGCAACGATGTCGCGCATGATGTCGGGCGCAGGCGGGCGGAAGTCGGTCTGGATGTCGAACGTCACGTACGCCTCGCAGTCATCGCGTGTAGCTCCGTCAGCCGGGCCAGGATGTCGTTGAGAGTAGCGAATACGACGTGGGCGCCGGCCCGCTCTAGCTGCGCGGGGGTGCCGAGTCCGGTCGCGACGCCCCAGGCACGGAGGCCGGCGGTCCGTGCGGCCTGCATGTCCGCCTCGGAGTCGCCCACGTATGCGCCCGCCAGGGGCGGCACGGCGAGCGCGGCACAGGCGCGGAGCAGGCCCTCCGGATCCGGCTTGAGCCGCGCGGCTTCCGATAAGGAGGCGATCGCGCCAGGCAATTC